>JANWZF010000263.1 GCA_025054905.1 Tepidimonas sp. | reverse complement strand
CACCTGCTGGGGCGACACCCCCAGGCGCTGCGCCAGCGCGATGCACACCGTGCGCGCGTCGATCAGGCCTTGCTCGCCGGTGCCGGCGTTGGCACAGCCGGTGTTGATCACCAGCGCCCGAATGCCGAGTCCGGCCGCCAGATGCTCGCGGCAGACCTGCACCGGCGCGGCGCAATAGCGGTTGCGCGTGAAGACGCCCCCCACCACGCTGCCTTCGTCGAGCAGCAGGACGGTCAGGTCTTTGCGGTTGGGCTTGCGCACGTGCGCCTCGGCCGCGCCCAGGCGCAGGCCCGCGACGGGAAGAAGCTCAGAGGCCTGCGGTCTTGCCAGTTGAACAGCCATTCTGCGATCCTAGCAGCGCACGGCCCCCACCGCCGCGATGCCCCCACTCACATGGGCATCAAAATGTTTCCCATTCACCTTCTTGCTGTGCATGGGCGTGAACGGCAGGCTTGTTGTGTTGCGGTAGCGCCGGGGACGTTGCGCCCGCCCCCCTGCCGACCGAGCGATCTTTCGGGTACGCCCCCGACGTCGGCCCTGCAACCGGGCCCGACGTTTTCGATTCGCCTGGGCGGCCTCCTACTTGCAGCTGGGGCACACGCACGGCAGCCGGACGCTGCGGCACGTCAGATGCCTGGGCCGTGAGTATGGTGCCAGAAAACTGGCCCGAGTCTTCCGCCACCTTGAATTGTTTCACCACCCGCAGCAGCTCCTCGGCCTGCTGGCGCAGACTGGCAGAGGCCGCAGCCGCCTGCTCGACGAGTGCCGCATTTTGCTGGGTGGCCTGATCCAGCTGCCCCACGGCAGCATTGACCTGGGTGATGCTTTCGCTCTGCTCATTAGCCGTAGCCGTGACTTCCCCGATCATGTCGGCCACGCGCTGGATCGATTGGACAATCTGCTCCATCGTGCCGCTGGCACGATGCACCTGCTCACCTCCCTGCTGCACCCGCTGGACACTGTCTTCGATCAGCGCCTTGATCTCTTTGGCCGCCTGGGCGCTGCGCTGCGCCAGCGCTCGCACTTCACTGGCCACCACCGCAAAGCCACGGCCCGCCTCGCCGGCGCGCGCAGCCTCCACCGCCGCGTTGAGCGCCAGGATGTTGGTCTGGAATGCAATGCCATCGATCACGTTGGTGATGTCGGCAATCTTGCGGCTGGCCGCTTCAATCCCCTGCATCGACCTCGTCACCTCTTGCACCGCCTGGCCGCCTTCCCGTGCGGTCTGTGCAGCCTGTGCCGCGAGTTGATTGGCAGTGCGGGCCGCCTCGGCACTGTGACGAACGGTTTGGGTCAACGCCTCCAGGCTGGAAGCGGTCTGCTCCAGACTGGCGGCCGCATTCTCGGTACGCGAGGACAAATCCTGATTGCCCGCAGCAATCTCAGCGGCGCCATGGTCCACACTCACCGCTGCCTGGCGAATGCGCGCCACCGCCCCGACCAGCGCCTGCTGCATCTGATGCAGGGCCTGCAGCAGACGGGCAATTTCATCGCGCCCCTGCACCTGCACATGCCGGGTCAAATCGCCTTGCGCCACGGCTTCGGCAAAAGCGACAGCGCGCCCCAGCGGGCGCGTGATGCTGCGGGTCAACGCCGCGGCCCAGAATATTCCTACCAAGAGCGTGATCAGGATGACGGTCAGTACCACCCATTCAGCCCGCCGCTGAGCCATCACCATGTCGCGCTGCGCTTGTTGCGCCTCACGCTGCAAGCCTTCTGCCAAAGCCCTGACGGCCGACGGATAGGCATCACCCGCTTGCTTGACCGGCCCCAGCAGACGCTCAATGGCAGCTGTATCACCGGCATCGATCGCCTGTGACAGTTCATCACGTAGGCGTAAATACTGATCGCGCGCCTTCGCTGCCGCTTCCAGGGCTTCCTGCTGATCGGTGTGGGAAATTTGTTGCTGCACAAGCTGCTGCAAAACATTAACCCGTTCGCGGGTTTTCTCGATGTTGGCCTGCACAGCAGCTTTTAGGTCAGGATTCTGAACACCAAACCGGGCGATGGTCAGCTGCCGCTGGCTTTGAATATCGGCGAGCAGCGCCCATTCGGAAGCCGCCATGGCCAGCGCGTTGGCTCGCTCCACTGCTGCCGTGCGCGGATCCACTTCGGCGCGGTCCACCCAAAACATGACCCCAGCCGTGAGCATCAAACCCAGGGCCATCACACCGACGGCCAATGCCAAGCGAATGGCGAGGCTGTAATTCTGCAAACGCATACTGCCACCTTCACAAACACTGAGGACAAACCGCCCTTGTGCTCCTTGGGCTACAGATGGCAAGACGCACCACAGCGCGGCATGCCGTCTTCATCGTATAGCAAGCCGGCAGTCTTGGGGAACCGGACCTGGGCAGACCAGCCACCATCGCCACCCTACCCTGTGGCCAACCAGTTTGGGCTAGACGCTAGCTTCAGCTCAGCTTGCCGTGGCAGTGCTTGTATTTCTTGCCGCTGCCGCACGGACACGGGTCGTTGCGGCCCACGCGGGGCACACGCGCGGCGGCCGGGGCACCCAGCAGGCCGGCGTCGGCGGTGGTCTGCGCCTCGCCGGTCTCGGTCGGTGCGGTGTAGGTGACGTTGGTCAGGTGGGTGGCGCGCTGCTCGATCGCCTGCGCCGCCCCGCTCATCTCTTCGGGCGTGGCCACGCGCACGTTCATCAGGATGCGGGTGACCTCGTCGCGCACCGCATCCAGCATCTGGCCAAACAGCTGGAACGCCTCGCGCTTGTACTCCTGTTTGGGTTGCTTTTGCGCGTAGCCACGCAGGTGAATGCCCTGGCGCAGATAGTCCAACGCTGCCAGGTGCTCGCGCCAGTGTTGATCGAGCGTCTGCAGCAGCACCACGCGCTCCAGCGGCCGCAACGCCTCGGCGCCGGCCAGCCGCACCTTGGCCTCGTAGGCTTCGTGGGCCGCCTGCAACACGCGGCGTACGATGTCCTCGTCATCCAGCTCGCTGGCTTGCTGCACCTCACCCAGCAGATCGAGCTGCAGCCCGAACCGCTCCTGCAGCGCGCGCCGCAGCCCGGCCAGATCCCACTGCTCCTCCACGCTGCCGGCCGGCACGTACTGGCGTACCAGGTCGGTGAAGCAGCCTTCGCGCAGCGCGCTGATCTGCGCCGTCAGGTCCTGCGCATCGATGATGTCGTTGCGCTGCTGGTAGATGACCTTGCGCTGGTCGTTGGCGACGTCGTCGTATTCCAGCAGCTGCTTGCGGATGTCGAAGTTGCGCGCCTCGACCTTGCGCTGCGCGCTTTCGATGGCGCGCGTGACCATGCCGGCCTCGATCGCCTCGCCGTCGGGGATTTTGAGCCGCTCCATGATCGCCTTGACGCGCTCGCCGGCGAAGATGCGCATCAGCGGGTCGTCCAGGCTGAGGTAGAAGCGGCTGGAGCCGGGGTCGCCCTGGCGGCCAGCACGGCCACGCAGCTGGTTGTCGATGCGGCGGCTTTCATGCCGCTCGGTGCCGATGATGCGCAAGCCGCCCAGCTCTTTGACCCGCTCGTGGTCGGCCTGCCACTGCTGGCGCAGGGCCTCGATGCGCTGCGCCTTGGCGGCCTCATCGAGCGTGGCGTCGGTCTGCACCGCCGCGATCATCTTTTCCAGGTTGCCCCCCAGCACGATGTCCGTGCCGCGGCCGGCCATGTTGGTGGCAATCGTGATGGCCCCGGGGCGGCCCGCCTGGGCGATGATGTCGGCCT
Source organism: Tepidimonas sp. (assembly GCA_025054905.1). GTDB lineage: Bacteria > Pseudomonadota > Gammaproteobacteria > Burkholderiales > Burkholderiaceae_C > Tepidimonas. The sequence continues at coordinate 1,516 of JANWZF010000263.1, read as the reverse complement.
CGCGCGCGTGCTGCTTGGCATTGAGGACCTGGTGCGGCAGTCCTTCGCGCTGCAGCATCTGCGACAGCAGTTCGGAGTTCTCGATCGACGAGGTCCCCACCAGCACCGGCTGACCTCGCTCGTGGCAGGCGCGGATGTCCTCGACCACGGCACGGTATTTTTCGGCCAGGGTCTTGTAGACGCGGTCTTGCTCGTCGCGGCGCTGGCTGGGCTTGTTGGGCGGAATGACCACCGTCTCCAGCCCATAGATCTGCTGGAACTCGTACGCCTCGGTGTCGGCGGTGCCGGTCATGCCGGCCAGCTTGTCGTACAGGCGGAAATAATTCTGGAACGTGATCGAGGCCAGCGTCTGGTTTTCAGGCTGGATCGCCACGCCCTCCTTGGCCTCCACCGCCTGGTGCAGGCCATCGCTCCAGCGCCGCCCCACCATCAGACGCCCGGTGAACTCATCGACGATGACCACCTCGCCGTTTTGCACGACGTAGTGCTGGTCACGGTGGTACAGGTGGTGGGCCTTCAGCGCGGTGACCAGGTGGTGCAGCAGCGTGATGTTGGCCGGGTCGTACAGCGAGGCCCCGTCGGCCAGCAGCCCGGCCCGGGTCAGCAGCTCCTCGGCCCGCTCGTGGCCCTGCTCGGTCAAGTGGATCTGGTGCGACTTTTCATCCAGCGTGAAGTCGCCCGGCTCGATCACCCCTTCGCCGGTGCGGGGATCGGCCTCGCCAATCTGGCGTTTCAGCAGCGGGACCAGCTGGTTGATCTTGACGTACAGCTCGGTGTGATCCTCGGCCTGGCCGCTGATGATCAGCGGGGTGCGCGCCTCATCGATCAGGATCGAGTCCACCTCGTCCACGATCGCGTAGTGCAGCCCACGCTGCACGCGGTCACGCGCCTCGTAGACCATGTTGTCGCGCAGGTAGTCAAAGCCGTATTCGTTGTTGGTGCCGTAGGTGATGTCGGCTGCGTAGGCCGCCTGCTTTTGCTCGCGGCTCATCAGCGGCAGGTTGACCCCCACAGACAGGCCCAGCCACTGGTACAGGCGCCCCATCCACTCGGCGTCGCGGGCGGCCAGGTAGTCGTTGACCGTCACCACATGCACGCCCTTGCCGGTCAGCGCGTTGAGGTAGACGGGCAGCGTGGCGGTCAGCGTCTTGCCCTCGCCAGTGCGCATCTCGGCAATCTTGCCCTGGTGCAGCGCGATGCCCCCCATCAGCTGAACATCGAAGTGGCGCATCTGCATCACGCGGCGGCTGGCTTCGCGCACCACCGCAAAGGCCTCCGGCAGCAGCTCATCCAGCGACTGGCCCTGCGCGAGCCGCTGTTTGAACTCCGCGGTCTTGGCCTGCAGCTGCTCGTCGGTCAGCAGCTGCAGCGGTGCTTCCAGCGCGTTGATGCGCTCGACGATGCGGCGGTAGCTCTTGAGCAGCCGGTCGTTGCGGCTGCCAAAAATTTTGGTCAACAAAGGGATGGCCATATGAACCCCGCCGCGCCCGGGCCGTCCGGCCTGGGCGCGGTTTTT
>JANWZF010000212.1 GCA_025054905.1 Tepidimonas sp. | reverse complement strand
ATTGAGGCGCTGCGCACCGTCGACGCCACGGACAGCCCGCCAAGTGCACAGCATGCCACAGAATGGGGCAGCCAAGGCTTCTGCCCGACCCCTATCCGGCTGCACACCGCCCGGCGCGGTCGCAGCAACGCCGCGCGCGGCCATCGGACTGCGCGGCGCTGTTGCGGGTAGGCAGTGCGGCCTGGGAGTCGGCACTGCGCCACCCCCCGGCCCACGACAGGCGAGTGCGTCGGCTCAGCCCATGTGCAGGCCACCGTTGACGGAGAAGTCCGCCCCGGTGGCAAAGCCCGCGTCGTCGCTGGCCAGCCAGGCGACGATGGAGGCGATCTCACGCGGCTCACCCAGCCGTTTGACCGGGATTTGAGCGATGATTTTTTCCAGCACGTCCGGGCGGATGGCCTTGACCATGTCGGTGGCGATGTAGCCGGGGCTGACCGTGTTGACGGTGATGCCCTTGGAGGCCAGCTCCTGCGCCAGCGCCATCGTGAAGCCGTGCATGCCCGCCTTGGCAGCCGAGTAGTTGGTCTGGCCGGCCTGCCCTTTTTCGCCGTTGACCGACGAGATCTGGATGATGCGGCCCCAGCCGCGCTCGATCATGTCGGGCACCACCTGCTTGGTGACGTTGAACATCGATGTCAGGTTGGTGTTGATGACCGCATCCCAGTCCTCTTTGGTCATCTTGACGAACAGCCGATCGCGCGTGATGCCGGCGTTGTTGACCAGCACGTCGATCGGGCCGTGTTCGGCCTTGGCCTTGGCAAAGGCTTGCACCACACTGTCCCAGTCGGCCACGTTGCCGACGCTGGCGTAGAAGGTGTAGCCCAGCGCCTTTTGCTCGTCGAGCCATTTCTGGTAGTCGCGCGTGGGGCCGCAGCCCGCGATGACCTTGAAGCCCGCTTTGTACAGCGCCTGACAGATCGCGGTGCCGATCCCGCCCATGCCGCCAGTGACGTAGGCGACGCGTTGTTGAGCCATGATGCCAGTCTCCTCGTTCAGGGTGAAAAAGCCATGGGCGCAGCCAGCGCCCCGTTCAGCGTTCCACGGCCAGCGCCACGCCCATACCGCCGCCGATGCACAGCGCTGCCAACCCCTTCTTGGCGTCGCGACGCTGCATTTCGTGCAGCAGCGTGACCAGGACGCGGCAGCCCGAGGCCCCGATCGGGTGCCCCAGTGCGATGGCGCCGCCGTTGACGTTGACCTTGGCCGGATCGGCGCCCAGTGCCTGGTTCACCGCGCAGGCCTGGGCCGCAAACGCCTCGTTGAGCTCGAACAGGTCGACGTCGCCGACCGACCAGCCGGCGCGCGCCAGCGCCTTTTGCGAGGCCGGCACGGGCCCCATGCCCATCGTGGCTGGATCCAGGCCGCTGGTACCAAAGCTGGCGATGCGCGCCAGCGGCTTCAGACCCAGCTGGGCGGCCTTGCTCGCTTTCATGACCATCACGGCAGCCGCGCCGTCGTTGATTCCGCTGGCGTTGCCGGCGGTGACGGTGCCTGCCTTGTCGAAGGCCGGCTTCAGGCCCGCCAGCGCCTCGGCGTTGGTCTTGCGGTTGATGTACTCGTCGGTGTCGAAGGTGATCGGATCGCCCTTGCGCGGCGGGATCGTCACGGGCACGATCTCGTCCTTGAACTTGCCAGCGTCCTGCGCGGCCGCGGCGCGGCGCTGGCTCTCCAGCGCCAGGGCGTCTTGCATCTCGCGCGTGATGCCGTAGGCCTTGGCGACATTTTCGGCGGTGATGCCCATGTGGTACTGGTGATAGACGTCCCACAGGCCATCGACGATCATCGAATCGACCATCGTCCAGCTGCCCATGCGCTGGCCCTCACGGCTGCCCATCAGCACATGCGGGGCCATCGACATATTCTCCTGCCCGCCGGCGATGACGATCTCGCTGTCGCCCCAGGCCACGGCCTGCGCGGCCAGCATCACCGCCTTCAGGCCCGAGCCACAGACGGCGTTGATGGTCAGCGCCGGCGTCTCCTTGGGCACGCCGGCCTTCATCGCAGCCTGGCGCGCCGGGTTCTGCCCGCAGCCGGCCGCCAGCACCTGCCCCATGATGACTTCCCCGACCTGCTGCGCGGGCACCCCGGTGCGCTCCAGCAGCGCACGGATCACGGTGGCACCAAGGTCCATCGCAGGGGTCTTGGCCAGCGTGCCGCCAAATTTACCGATGGCGGTGCGCACGGCACCGACGATGACGATGTCGTCCATGGGGTTCATCCTTTCGCTTGCGGGTTGAGGGAGGCCAGCGGCGCGGTGACGAGCGTGGCCAAAGCCTCGTCGGCCTTGACGCGCACGTAGCGGCCGGGGGCAGGTTCGATGGGTCGGTAGCGGCGGTTGCCATGGCTGCGGGGGGCCGCGATCTGGCGGCCGCCGTGCGCCGCGATCCACGGCGCCCAGTCCGTCCACCAGCTGCCCTTGTGTTCGGTGGCAGCGGCGATCCAGTCGTCGACCGACGGGGGGAAATGATCCTCGGGGCCCGTCCAGAAACTGCGCTTGCCCTTGGACGCGGGGTTGATGACCCCCGCGATGTGCCCCGAGGCGCCCATCACGAAGCGCATCGGACCTCCCAGGTGCTGCGTGGTCGCGTAGGCCCCGCCGATGGGCACGATGTGATCTTCACGCGAGCCGTACACGTACGCCGGGATGTCGATGGCCCCCAGATCGACCGGCACGCCGCACACCGTCACCTTGCCAGGTTGACACAACTCGTTTTGCAGGTAGGTGTGGCGCAGGTACCACGCGTACCACTTGCCCGGCAAGTTGGTGCTGTCGCTGTTCCAGTACAGCAGGTCGAACGGCGGCGGTGTCTCGCCCTTGAGGTAGTTGCCGACCACGTAGTTCCACACCAGGTCGTTGGGGCGCAGAAAGCTGAAGGTGGTGGCCAGATCGCGCCCGGGCAGCAACCCCCCGTGCGCAAACTGCAGCTCGCGCATCGCAACGAAGGCTTCGTCGATGAAAACATCGAGCACACCGGTGTCGGTGAAGTCCAGCAGCGTGGTCAGGAATGTGGCGCTTTCGACCTTGCGCTGGCCACGCGCGGCCAGCACCGCCAGCGCCGTGCCCAGCATCGTGCCGCCGACGCAAAAGCCCAGCGTGTTGATGGTGTCAGCCTTGCCGATCTCGCGCACGACGTCGATGGCGCGGATGACGGCGTGCTCGATATAGTCGTCCCAGGTGGCCTGCACCAGCGTCGCGTCGGGGTTGCGCCAGCTGATGACGAAGGTGCGGTGGCCCTGCTCGACCGCATAGCGCAAAAAGGAGTTGTCGGGCTGCAGATCGAGAATGTAGTACTTGTTGATGCACGGTGGCACGACCAGAAACGGCCGCTCGTACACGCGCGCGGTCAGCGGCTTGTACTCGATCAGCTGAAAGTACGGGTTTTCGAACACCACCTGCCCTTCGGTGGTGGCCACGTTGCGGCCGACCTCGAAGGCGGTCATGTCGGTCATCGACACCTGGCCCCGCTGCAGGTCCTGCAACAGGTTTTGCACCCCGCGGGCCAGGCTCTCGCCCTTGGTTTCGATGGCTTTTTGCTGCGCTTCGGCGTTGAAGGCCAAAAAGTTGCTCGGCGC
>JANWZF010000153.1 GCA_025054905.1 Tepidimonas sp. | reverse complement strand
CATCTGCAGCGCGTGCTGCGCATCGGCGGCATGCAGGCTGCCGCAGTGCTTGTGCTCCAGGCCCTGCTTGCTGCGCACGAACACTTCCCACAGCGGCCAGTCCTTCAGCGCCGGGGTCGAGGGGGTGGGGGTGTCGCTCATCGTGGGGGTCTCCATCGGTCGGGTCGTTCGGGGTCAGGCCCGGCAGGCTTAGGCCGCCGCCTTGAGCTCACGGGCCTGGCGTTTGCGCGCATGCGCCAGCGCGGCCTCCCGCACCCAGGCACCATCGCGGTGCGCCTTGATGCGCGTACCCAGGCGTTCCCTGTTGCAGGGCCCGTGGCCGTTGACGGTGCGCCAGAATTCGTCCCAGTCGATCTCACCGAAGTCGTAGTGGCCGCGCTCGGGGTTCCACTTCAGCTTGGGGTCGGGCAGCGTCACGCCCAGCACCTCGGCCTGCGGCACGGTGGCATCGACAAACTTCTGGCGCAGCTCGTCGTTGCTGATGCGCTTGATGCCCCAGCGCATGCTCTGCTCGCTGTGCACGCTGGCGCTGTCGGGCGGCCCAAACATCGCCAGGCACTTCCACCACCAGCGGTTGACGGCGTCCTGCACCATGCGGCGCTGCTCCTCGGTGCCGCGCATCATCGTCAGCAACAGCTCGTAGCCCTGGCGCTGGTGGAAGCTTTCTTCCTTGCAGATGCGGATCATCGCGCGCGCATACGGCCCGTAGCTGCAGCGGCACAACGGAATCTGGTTCATGATCGCCGCGCCATCGACCAGCCAGCCGATCACGCCCACATCGGCCCAGTTCAGCGTCGGGTAGTTGAAGATCGAGCTGTACTTGGCGCGGCCGCTGAGCAGCTGCTCGATCAGCTCGGCGCGGCTCACCCCCAGTGTCTCGGCCGCCGAGTACAGGTACAGCCCGTGACCGCCTTCGTCCTGCACCTTGGCCAGCAGGATGGCCTTGCGCTTGAGGCTGGGCGCGCGCGAGATCCAGTTGCCCTCGGGCAACATGCCCACCACCTCGCTGTGGGCGTGCTGGCTGATCTGGCGGATCAGCGTCTTGCGGTAGGCCTCGGGCATCCAGTCCTGCGGCTCGATGCGGCCGTCGGCGTCGATGCGCGCCTGAAACGCGGCCATCTTTTCAGGGGTTTCACCGGCTTGCAGCGGCTGGACGTTGCCACTGCCGGGATCCGGGATGCTGAGCGCTTGGGTGTACATGGCGGGTCTCCTGAGGAGGGATCACAGCGGTCGGGGCCGCTCGTCCTGCACGCGCTTGGCCTTGCCGGTCTGGGTGCGCGGCAGCGTGTCGGCATCCAGCACCGTCACCCGGGTGCTGACGCCGATGAAGGTCTTGATGCGGTGCTGCAGCTCGCGGCCGATGGCGGCGCGCTCGGCGTCGGTCAGGCGCCCGCTGAGTTCGCGCTGCAGTTCGCAGCGCACCTCGAGCTGGTCCAGGTGGCCTTCGCGCGTCAGCACCAGCAGGTAATGGCCCGACAGCTGCGCGTCGCGCAGGATCTGCTCCTCGATCTGGGTCGGAAAGACGTTGACCCCGCGCAGAATGATCATGTCGTCGGTGCGGCCGGTGATGCGCCCCATGCGCCGGAAGCTGCGCGCGGTGGGCGGCAGCAGCCGGGTGCGGTCGCGCGTGCGGTAGCGGATGATCGGCATCGCCTCCTTGGTCAGCGAGGTGAACACCAGTTCGCCCTCCTCGCCGTCGGGCAGCACCTCGCCGGTGTCGGGGTCGATGATCTCGGGGTAGAAGTGGTCCTCCCAGATCACCGGGCCATCCTTGGTCTCGATGCACTCGTTGGCCACCCCGGGGCCCATCACTTCGGACAGGCCGTAGATGTCCACCGCATCCAGCCCGAGCTTGCGCTCGATCTCGGCGCGCATGCCTTCGCCCCACGGCTCGGCGCCAAAGATGCCGACCTTCAGCGGGATCTGCTCCGGCGGGATGCCCAGCCGCTCGAACTCCTCGGCGATGACCAGCGAGTACGACGGCGTGACCATGATGATGTCGGGCTTGAAATCCATGATCAGCTGCACCTGGCGCTCGGTCTGCCCGCCCGACATCGGGATGACGGTGCAGCCCAGCCGCTCGGCGCCGTAGTGCGCCCCCAACCCGCCGGTGAACAGGCCGTAGCCGTAGGCCACGTGCACGATGTCGCCGGCGCGGCCGCCGGCGGCGCGGATCGAGCGCGCCACCAGGTTGGCCCAGGTGTCGATGTCGCGCTGGGTGTAGCCGACCACGGTGGGCTTGCCGGTGGTGCCCGAAGAAGCGTGGATGCGCACCACACGCTCGCGCGGCACGGCAAACATCCCGAACGGATAGTTGTCGCGCAGATCGGCCTTGGTCGTGAAGGGAAACTTGGCCAGGTCCGCCAGCGTCTTGAGGTCGTCGGGGTGCACGCCGGCGGCGTCGAACTTGGCGCGGTAGTGCGGCACGTGGTCGTACGCGTGGCGCACGCTCCACTTCAGCCGCTGGAGCTGCAGCGCGGCGATCTCGTCGCGGCTGGCGGTCTCGATCGGCTCCAGGTCACCGGGGCGTGGGCTTTTGACGGGCATCGTCGGGGTCTCCTCGGTCCTTCGGGGGGGCGGGATGGCGGGGTCAGGTTCAGGCGTGGGTCGCAGACGGGCTGGCCGCCTGCAGGCCGGCGATCACCTCCCCGCCGATGCGGTGGCTCTTGCCGCGAAACAGCGCCACCGTGCGGCCCCCACGCACCCGCACCGTGATGTCGTACACACCGCTGCGGCCGGCCAGCGCGCGCTCCACCGCCTCGGCCTCCAGCACCTCGCCCTGACGCGCCGGGGCCAGAAAGTCGATGTGGCAGGCCGAGGCCACGGTGTTGTGGTTGTGGCTGTTGCAGGCATAGGCAAACGCGCTGTCGGCCAGCGTGAAGATCAGCCCGCCGTGGCAGATCGCGTGGCCGTTGACCATGTCGGCGCGCACCGGCATCGACATCACCGCCCGGCCAGGCCCGATGGCTTCCAGCCGCATGCCCAAAGCCTGGCAGGCGTGGTCACGCGCCCACATCGCCGCTGCGGCGGCTTCGGCCAGCGCCTGAGGATCGGTGGGGGGCGGGTTGGTGGCGTCCATCGTGATACAAAAACACCGTTGTCTCCGATGAATTCAGTATCAAACCGGCGCGCACCGCTGGCCATAGGGGTTTTCCCGCAAACAGGTGGGGACGACCGCGGCAGCCGACAAACGGCGCATGCCCCTGGGGGCACTCAGAGACCCGGCGGCACGCCGAGGGAGCATTCGTCGTCCAGCGGCTCGAAGCGCTGCCACAGCCAGGCCGCCGGCGGCGGCACCTGGCCGTCGGCCAGCCGCAGGTGGGCATCGAGGTGACGCTCGGCCGGCGCGAGCAGCAGCCGGTACAGGCGGCGGCAAACCTGGCGCGCGCGCTCGCCGGGCCATTCGCGCGGCAGCAGCTCGGCCGGCAGCTGCGGGTCGCGCAGCAGCAGCCGACGCCAGTCGTGGATCAGCAGCGTGCGGCCCAGAAACGCCGCCTCGGGCGGCACCTGCTGGCCGCGCAGCACGGCCTCGATCGGCGCGTAGCGCGCCACGAACTCAGCGTAGTGCTGCGCCAGCGCGCTTAGATTCCAGGCCTGCTGCACCAACGTGCGGTTGGGCGCCACGCCGCGCAACGGCAGGCGCTGCGCGCGCAGCGGCAACAGCGCCCCAACCCAGTTGCTCAGACCGTCGGCGCCCAACGCCTCCAGCGTGGCCTCCAGCTCGGCGCTGGGGTGCACGTACACCCCACCGGGCAGCTCACCGTAGCCTTGCCAGAACAGCGAGCGGCGCAGCCGCTCGCGCACCCGCGCCGGCAGCGCCTCGGTCACCACCAGCAGCCGCCAGTGCAGATCCCAACTCGGCGCGCGCGCCGCATAGATCTGGCGCGCAGCTTCATCCACGCGTGCCAGGCCCGCTTCGGTCAGCAGGTAGTCGGTGCGCCGCCCGTGCGCG
>JANWZF010000110.1 GCA_025054905.1 Tepidimonas sp. | reverse complement strand
CCCACCCGTACGAGGAGGCACCACCATGTTGGGCTTGATGCAGGATCGCCCGTTGCTGATTTCGGATTTGATCGAACACGCCGCACGCCATCACGGCGATGTGGAGATCGTTTCGCGCCGGGTCGAAGGCGACATCCACCGCACCACGTATGCCGCCGCCGCTGGCCGCGCGCGGCAGCTGGCTCAGGCGCTCGATGCACTGGGGCTGGCGCAGGGCGAGCGGGTGGCCACGCTGGCCTGGAATGGCTATCGCCATTTCGAAATGTACTTTGGCGTCAGTGGCTCCGGGCGGGTGCTGCACACCATCAACCCGCGCCTGCTGCCGGAGCAGATCGCCTGGATCGTCAATCACGCCGAAGATCGTGTGCTGGCGTTCGACATGACGTTTTGGCCGATCATCCAGGCCATCCACGCCCGATGCCCCACGGTGCAGCGCTGGGTGGCGCTGTGCGATGCCGAGCACCTGGCGCGGCTGACCGCCGACGGCGCGGTGGCCAACCTGGTGGCTTACGAAGACTGGATCGCGCCGTATGCCCCGCGTTACGACTGGCCGCGCTTTGCCGACGACACGGCCAGCAGCATGTGCTACACCAGCGGCACGACCGGCCATCCGAAGGCGGCGCTGTACAGCCACAAGTCCACCATCCTGCACGCGTACGCCGCTGCGCTGCCCGACGTGATGTGCCTGAGCGCGCGCGACTGCGTGCTGCCGGTGGTGCCGATGTTCCACGTCAATGCGTGGGGCATTCCGTACTCGGCGGCCGCGGTGGGCTGCAAGCTGGTGTTGCCCGGCGCGCAGTTGGACGGCAAGTCGGTCTACGAACTGCTGCGGGCCGAGCGTGTCACGATGGCCGCTGGCGTGCCCACCGTGTGGCAGATGCTGCTGGCCCACATGGCGGCCCATGACCTGCGCCTGCCGGATCTGCAGCGCACCGTCATCGGGGGCTCGGCCTGTCCGCCGGCGATGATCCAGGCGTTTCGTGAGCAGTACGGCGTGGAGGTGTTGCACGCCTGGGGCATGACCGAGCTGAGCCCCCTGGGTACCCTGTGCACCCTGAAAAACAAGCATCTGCAGCTGCCAGAAGAAGAGCAGATGAAGATCCGGCTCAAGCAGGGCCGCGCGATCTTTGGCATCGACATGAAGATCGTCGGCGCCGATGGCCAGGAGCTGCCCTGGGACGGCGTGACCCAGGGCGAGCTGATGGTGCGCGGACCGTGGGTGATTCGCGACTACTACCGCAGCGGTCAGCCCAGTCCGCTGGTGGATGGATGGTTTCCCACCGGCGACGTGGCCACCATCGATCCCGATGGCTACATGCAGATCACCGATCGCAGCAAAGACGTCATCAAGTCCGGCGGCGAGTGGATCAGCTCGATCGATGTGGAAAACATCGCAATGGCGCATCCGGCCGTGCTGATGGCGGCCTGCATCGGCGTCAAACACCCGAAATGGGATGAACGCCCGATCGTCGTTGTGGTCAAAAAGCCGGGGGCCGAGCTGACGCGCGAAGAGCTGCTCGAGTTTTACCAGGGCAAGCTGGCCAAGTGGCAGATTCCCGATGACGTCGTGTTCGTCGATGCGATTCCGCTGGGCGCCACCGGCAAGATGCAAAAAATGAAGCTGCGTGAAATGCTGGCCGACTACCGCCTGCCCGGGCTATGAAGGGGTGCCCGTGCTCCCGTCTGTCGCCGCGACGACAGTCGCCGACGTGATAGGGGTGCGGGCTTTCCCTGATCGTTGCAGCGCAGCACGGCGCGTAAGCTCCCTCCACGTGACCCACCCACAACCAAGGAGACAACCATGCAGAGGACCTTTCGACCGATCGTCGTCGCGGCGATGCTGGGGCTGGCGCTGGCCGGCTGGGCCCAGGCGCAAAACGCCCGACAGGCCAAGCGCGAGCAAGCCCAGGCGGCGGCCAGCGCACCGCTGGCCGGCCAGACGGTGCGCATCGCCTGGATCGACCCGCTGTCAGGGCTGATGGCGCCGGTGGGGCAAAACCAGGTGCGCAGCTTCCAGTTCTTTGCCGAAAAGTTCAGTGGCCCGAACAAGCACAATCCAGCCGGCGTCAAGTGGGAAGTGGTGCCGTTTGACAACAAGCTCAGCCCCGCCGAGAGCCTGACCGCGCTGCAGTCGGCGATCGACCAGGGCATCCGCTACATCACGCAAGGTAACGGTTCCTCGGTGGCTGGCGCCCTGATCGAGGCGGTGGCGCGCCACAACGCGCGCAACCCGGGCAAGGAGGTGATCTTCCTCAACCACTCGGCGGTTGACCCGGACTTCACCAACAGCAAGTGCAACTATTGGCACTTCCGTTTCGATGCCGATACCTCGATGAAGATGGAGGCGCTGACCACCTTCATGAAGGATCAGCCCGACGTCAAGAAGGTGTACCTGCTCAACCAGAACTATTCGCACGGCCACCAGGTGGCCAAATACGCCAAGGAGCTGCTGGCGCGCAAACGCCCGGACATCCAGATCGTCGGGGAAGACCTGCATCCGCTGGCGCAGGTGCGCGACTTCGCTCCCTACATCGCCAAGATCAAGGCCGCCGGGGCCGATGCGGTGATCACCGGCAACTGGGGTTCGGACCTGGCGCTGCTGGTCAAGGCCGCCATCGAGGGCGGCTACAACGGCAAGTTCTTCACCTACTACGCGGGCGTTACCGGCACCCCGACCGCCCTGGGCCAGTCGGCCGAAGGCAAGGTGTATCAGGTCTCGTACAACCACTACCACATGGGGGGCGAGTACTCCCAGTGGCAAAACGAGTTCAAGCAAAAGTTCAACGCCGACTTCTACACGGGCTCGGTGATCCATATCTTCCGCGCACTGTCCGAAGCCATGGCACAGACCAAGAGCACCGACCCCGTGCAGGTGGCCAAGGCGCTGGAAGGGCTGAAATTCACCAGCTACAACGGCGAGGTCGAGATGCGCAAGACCGACCATCAGCTGCAGCAGCCGCTGTACCTGTCGCGCTGGCAAAAAACCGACAGCAAATTCAATTACAACGTCGAAAACACCGGGATGACCTTTGCGCTGGTGCGGGAGTTTCCGGCCTACATCGCCAGCACCCCCACGAGCTGCAACATGCAACGGCCCCAGTGAACCGAAGGTCGGCGCCCTGGCTGGGGTGGATGCTTCGGCCAGGCAGCGCTGATGCCACCCTCCGCTCCGCTCAGTGCGGATGGGGTCGCCTGGGCGCCGATGGCCGGCGCCCCGTGATGTTGCTTTCCCCTTCACGTGTCCGCCCTTAGACGGCCTGCCTCATGGAATTCGTCATCGTTTCCTTGCTCAACGGCGTCAGCTACGGGCTGCTGCTGTTCATGCTCAGTTCGGGCCTGACGCTGATCTTTTCGATGATGGGCGTGCTCAACTTCGCCCATGCCAGCTTCTACATGCTGGGGGCCTATTTCGCCTACGCGCTGTCGCAGGTGATGGGGTTCTGGCTGGCGCTGCTTGTGGCACCGCTGCTGGTGGGGGTGGCCGGAGCGCTGTTTGAGCGCTACAGTCTGCGCAAGGTGCACAAGTTCGGTCACGTGCCCGAGCTGTTGATCACGTTCGGTCTGTCGTACGTGATTCTGGAGCTGGTGCAGCTGGTCTGGGGGCGTACGGCGGTGCCGTTTCGGCCCCCGGTCAGCCTGCAGGGTCCAGCCTTCACGCTGATCCACCACCCGGACGAGTCGATGGGCTTTGCCTGGGGGCGCGCAGCCGCCGAGGTCTGCGCGCAGGCCACGTGCACGCCGTTTCCGGCCACACGGGCGTTTATGATGCTGGTGGCCATTGGCATGCTGGTGGCGCTGTGGCTGCTGATCACCCGCACGCGCGTCGGGCTGGTGATCCAGGCTGCGCTGACCCACCCGCAGATGGTCGAGGCGCTGGGGCACAACGTGCCGCGCGTGTTCATGCTGGTGTTTGGCGCGGGCTGTGCGCTGGCCGGTCTGGCTGGTGTCATCGGGGGCAGCACCTTTGTGACCGAGCCCGCGATGGCTGCAACCCTGGGTTCGCTGGTGTTTGCGGTGGTGGTCATCGGCGGCCTGGGCTCGCTGCCCGGGGCGTTCGTCGCTTCACTGCTGATCGGCATCATTCAGACCTTTGCGGTTTCGATCGACCATTCGATCGGCTCGCTGCTGCAAAGCCTCGGCGTGACGCTGTCGCCGCAGGCCCAAGCCCAGGATTTCCTGAAGCTGACGCTGTCGCAGGTGGCCCCGGTGCTGCCCTATCTATTCCTCGTGCTGATCCTGATCCTGCGACCCAAGGGACTGCTGGGCACGCGCGACCATTGAGCCCTACTTTTTTGCGTCTTCGCACCGTCATGAGCAAGACTTACTACGAATTTCGCCCGTACAACGTGGGGCGCTGGCTGGTGTGGTCGCTGTTTGCGCTGGTGCTGCTGCTGGCGCCGCAGCTGTTCAGCAGCAACCTGTCGATCAGCATGCTGTCGCAGATGGGCATCGCCATCATCGCCTGTCTGTCCTACAACATGCTGCTGGGG
>JANWZF010000106.1 GCA_025054905.1 Tepidimonas sp. | reverse complement strand
CGAAAAACTCACCAGCAGGTGACGCGCCGCGCAGTACGCCTGCAGGGTCAGCGGCTGTTGCGCCAAGGGATGGCCGCGGCGCATCGCCACCACGTAACGGCCGTGGTACAGGCGCTGCCACAGAAAGCGCGGCGCCTGCTCTTGCAGATGGGTGGCGCCGAGTTCGGCCAGCACGCCCGGAAAATACCCAATGGCCAGATCGACCCCGCCGCCGTCCAGCAGCGAGCGCGGATCGCGGGTCGTCAGCGGCAGCACGCGCAGGGTCACGCCCGGGGCCTCGCGATCCAGGATTGCCACCAGCCCCGGCATGACCTTGGAAGCCGTCGCGTCGGCCATCGCCAACACGAACGCATCCTGCGCCTGCGCTGGCTCAAACGGCCCCGGTGCCATGGCCTCGCGCAGCCGCTGCAGCGCCTCGCGCACCGTGGGCCACAGTTGCAGCGCGTAGGGGGTGGGCTCCACCCCGTATCCGCTGCGTCGCACCAACTCATCGCCCAGCAGCTCACGCAGCCGCCGCAACGCGTTGCTGACCGCCGGCTGCGACAGCGCCAGGTTGTGCGCCGCCCGCGTCAGACTGCGCTCGGCCATCACCTCATCGAACACGCGCAGCAGGTTGAGGTCGAGCGTGCGGAAGTTGACCTTATGTATCACCGCTATGAATGTAATCCATTCGAAATCAAAACTTGAAAAGCACTCGGGAAAACCCTAATCTCCGCCCATCGTTGGTTGCATCGCATCAGGCAGGAGATCGCCATGAGCACGATCCTGGATTCGGCCGCCGCCACCCCCACCCGGGGCTGGGCGCGTGGCTCACACGTCGAGGCGGCGCGCCGGGCCGTGGCCCCCCGCGCGCTGGCCACGCTGCTGTTGGCCGCTGGGGTGGCCGCGCTGGCAGTGGTCACCGACCGTCTGATCGACACCTGGGCCGATGGCCATCTGCTGGCCGCGTGGGTGTTGATGTGGGCGGTGGTGTTCCTGGGCAGTGTGCTGCTGGCCTCACCGGCCCGGCACGCGGCCAGCCGGGTCGGCACCTGGCTGGACGGCTGGGCCCAGCGGCGCGCGCTGGCCCGGGCGGCGGCGCGCACCGCTGCCTTGACCCCGTCCGCAACATCCGCCGCTGAGGCCCACCCCGCGTCCCCGCAAGACTGGGCCGAAGCGTTGGCCCCGCTGGGGCCCGCCCTGCCCCCCACCGCGCGTGACATGGCCGCAGGCTGGGCTTGGCATCAGGCCGAACTCGTCACGATGCCCAACGGGCGCCGCTTCAGCCTGTTTTACATCTGACCGCCTCCCGCGCCGATGCGCGGGATCCCCCGCCGCAGGGCGGCGGGGGCGCTGAATCAGCCAAGGATGCGCTGCGCCATGCGCGCCTTGGTCTGCAGCAGCTCCTGCGGCAGATGGTGGGCCAGCTGGTCGAACAGCTCTTGATGCAGCTGCAGCTCGCGCGCCCAGTGCTCGGGGTTCAGGTCGGTGACTGCGGCGAACTGCTCGCGGCTGAACGCCAACCCCTCCCAGTGCATTTCATCGTAGGTCGGACTGATGCCGAAGGCGTGATCCTCACCCTGGACACGACCTTCCAGCCGGTCCACGATCCACTTCAGCACCCGCATGTTTTCGCCGTAGCCGGGCCAGATGAAACGGCCGTTGGCATCCTTGCGGAACCAGTTGACGCAGAAGATGCGCGGCAGGGTGTGGCCGCTGGCCTGCAGCCGGCGCTCCATGTCGAGCCAATGCTGGAAGTAATCGCTCATGTGGTAGCCGCAAAACGGCAGCATCGCAAACGGATCGCGCCGCACCACGCCCTGGGCTCCGAAGGCCGCCGCGGTCGTCTCCGACCCCATCGTGGCGGCCATGTACACCCCTTCCATCCACGTGCGCGCCTCGGTGACCAGTGGCACCGTATCACTGCGCCGGCCACCAAAGATGAAGGCGTCGATCGGCACGCCCTCCGGGGAGTCCCACGCCTCGTCCAGCGCCGGGTTGTTGGTGGCCGCCACCGTGAAGCGGGCGTTGGGATGCGCCGCCTTGCGTCCTGCCGCCCCGTCGGCCGGCGTCCAGTCGCGCCCCTGCCAATCGAGGCAGTGCGCCGGTGGCTCGCCCATACCTTCCCACCACACATCGCCGTCGTCGGTCAGCGCGACGTTGGTAAAAATGACGTCGTGCTGCAGGCTGGCCATGCAGTTCGGGTTGGTCAGCGTGTTGGTGCCGGGGGCCACGCCAAAATAGCCGGCCTCGGGGTTGATGGCCACCAGGCGTCCATCGGCGCGTGGCTTGATCCAGGCGATGTCGTCGCCGATCGTGGTCACCTTCCAGCCCTCGAAGCCCTTGGGCGGAATCAGCATCGCGAAGTTGGTCTTGCCACACGCGCTCGGGAAAGCCGCTGCGACGTGGTACTTCCTGCCTTGCGGGCTCGTCACACCCAGGATCAGCATGTGCTCGGCCAGCCAGCCCTGGTCGCGCCCCATCACCGAGGCGATGCGCAGGGCCAGGCATTTTTTGCCCAGCAACGCATTGCCGCCGTAGCCCGAGCCGTACGACCAGATCTCGCGCGTCTCGGGGTAGTGCACGATGTACTTGGTGGTCGGGTTGCACGGCCACGGGACATCGGCCTGCCCGGGGGCCAGCGGCGCACCGACCGTGTGCACGCAGGGCACGAAGGCGCCATCACGCCCCAGCACGTCGATCACCGCGCGGCCCATGCGCGTCATCAAGCGCATGTTGACCACCACGTACGGGCTGTCGGTCAGCTCCACGCCGATCTGGGCGATCGGCGAGCCCAACGGCCCCATCGAAAACGGCACCACGTACATCGTGCGGCCGCGCATGCAGCCATCGAACAGACCGGGCTGGCCGTTGCGTCCATGCTGCAGGATGGCGCGCATCTCCTGCGGCGCCATCCAGTTGTTGGTCGGGCCAGCGTCTTCTTGCCGCTGACTGCAGATGAAGGTGCGATCTTCCACCCGGGCCACGTCCGACGGATCGGTCCAGGCCAGGTACGAGCGCGGCCGCTTGTCCGGATTCAGGCGCTTGAGCGTGCCAGCCGCCACCATCTGATCGCACAGACGGTCGAATTCCGCCTGGCTGCCGTCGCACCACTGGATGCGCTCGGGCTTGCACAAAGCAGCCATGTCGGCCACCCAGGCAAGCAGGCGGGCGTGCTGGACGTAAGGGGGTGGGTTGAGCGTCAACCCTTGCATCATGGGGGCGTTCATCGGGATCGGACCTCAGGCGCAGGCTCGAAACGTCCGGCGCAGGCGGCGCCGGTCCACGTTGGCCAGGCATTGTAGGAACGACCCCGACACGAAACCCGCACGTCGGTCGAAAAACTCATGCAAAACTTGCATGGCTTGATGACGACATGCTGACAACACGCTTGCCTTCGGTCAGCCGCGTCCTCTGTCGGCCGTCACCCAAGCCGCCTGATGGCAAAACACCCCGGCGCCCTTGCGGGCTGCCCGGGGTGTCGCCATCGCGCCGAACCGCGACGCCGCTGCACTCAACCCATCATGACGGCGATCAACGCCAGCAGAAACATCAGGATCGCACCGGCCAGCGGAATCAGCCAGGGAATCACGTGTACGATCGATTCGGCCACGTCGGGCTCGTGGGACGGATCGGGCGTTTGCGCGTGTGCCATGGTGCGGGGGCTCCTCGTGACGTTGTACAACGGTCTTGATTTTAGTCAAAACCCCACCCGTGACGCATGCGCGCAAACCCTGCCTGCGCAGGCGCTGGTGCTGGCCGCCGGCCGTGGGCAGCGCATGCGCCCGCTGTCGGACCACACGCCCAAGCCACTGCTGCCGCTGCGCGGCCAGCCCCTGCTGATGTGGCATGTGCAGGCCCTGGCCCGCGGTGGCGTGCGGCGTTGCGTGATCAACACCGCCTGGCTCGGCGACCAGATCCCGGCGGCACTGGGGCCACGCCAGTCCACCCCTTGGGGGGAGGTGACGCTGCAGTATTCGATGGAGGGGCGCGACTTCGGCCACGCACTGGAG
>JANWZF010000047.1 GCA_025054905.1 Tepidimonas sp. | reverse complement strand
CTGACCTGGCACGCCGCGGCGCTGCGCGACGCCGGCCAGCCGTGCCTGAAGGAAGCCGCGATGGCCAAGCTGATCGCCAGCGAGACGGCCGAGTGGGTGTGCTCGGTGGCCATCCAGACGCTGGGCGGCTACGGCTACGTGCGCGACTTTCCGGTCGAGCGCATCTGGCGCGACGTGCGCGTGTGCCAGATCTACGAGGGCACCAGCGACGTGCAGAAGATCCTGATCCAGCGCGCGCTGTAAGCCGCGGTGCGTCGCCGGCGCCGCTGCCGGGCCGCGCCGGCGGCTGCGCCCGAGGCCGTGGCGCCAGCGGCGTATCATTGAGGCGCCATGAACATCATCATCTTCGGCGCCGGGCGCGTAGGAGAGAGCGTGGCCGAAAGCCTGGTGTCCGAGCAGAACGACATCACGGTGATCGACCAGGATCCGGCGCGCGTGCGCGCGCTGGAGGAAAGGCTGGACCTGCGCGGCGTGGTCGGCAACGGCATCCAGCCTTCGGTGCTGGCCGAAGCCGGGGCTAAGGACGCCGACATGCTGATCGCCTGCGCGGCGTTGGACGAGTCCAACCTGGTGGTCTGCAAGGTCGCGCACGACCTGTTCCAGGTGCCCACGACGATCGCGCGGCTGCGCTCGCCGGAGTTCGAGGAAGGCAGCGCCCTGCTGGGCAAGTCCGGCTTCGCGGTCGATCACGTGATCTGCCCGGAAGAGTCGGTGATGCGCTACATCCACCAGCTCATCGACTACCCTGAGGCGCTGCAGGTGCTGGAGTTTGCCGACGGGCGGGTGTGCCTGATCGCGGTGCGCGCCACTGCCGGCAGCGCGCTGGTGGGCCACACGATCGGCGAGTTCCGCCAGCTCGTCCCGCAGGTGGAAATGCGCGTGGTGGCGCTGTACCGGCTGGACGCCGAGATGGATCCCTGCGCCAGCACGCGCATCCTGCCCGGCGATGAAGTCTTCATCCTGGCGGCCAACGACCACATCCGGCAGGTGCTCGCTGCGCTGCACGCGCGCGACAAGCCGGTGCAGCGCGTCATGATCGCCGGGGGCGGCAAGGTGGGCCTGCGGCTGGCGCGCTCGCTGGTGGGGCAGTGCCAGGTCAAGGTGATCGAGGCCAGCGCCAAGCGCTGCGAATACCTGGCCAGCCAGCTGCCCTCCAGCACGCTGGTGCTGCACGGCGACTGCACCGACGAGGCGCTGCTGGAAGAAGAAAACGTCGCCGAGATGGACCTCTTCCTGGCCCTGACCAGCGACGATGAGGACAACATCATGGCGGCCATGCTGGCCAAGCGGCTGGGGGCGCGGCGCGTGCTGGCGCTGATCAACCGCCGCGCGTACGCCGAAATGATGCAGGGCAGCACCATCGATATTGCGGTCTCGCCGGCGCAGACGGTCATCGGCGAGCTGCTGGCGCACGTGCGCCGCGGCGACGTGGTGGCCGTGCACAGCCTGCGTCGCGGCGCGGCCGAGGCGCTCGAAGGGGTTGCCCGCGGCGACGTCAAAAGCTCGCGCCTGGTGGGCCGTCGCGTCGAAGAGGTCAAGCTGCCGCCCGGTGCGCGTATCGGCGCCATCGTGCGCGGCGAGGGCCGCGACGCCGAGGTGCTGATGCCGCACCACGACACGCTGATCCAGGCCGACGACCACATCGTCATCTTCATCCCCAACAAGCGCCTGGTGCGCGAGGTCGAAAAGCTGTTCCAGGTCGGAGCCACCTTCTTCGGCTGAAACGCCGCCCCGCTGCCATGCCGTTTCTCCGCATCGCGCCCATTCTTGGCGTTGTGGTCATGGTGTTTGCGCTGACCATGCTGGCGCCGCTTGGGGTGGCGCTGGCGCTGCACGACGGCACCGCCGCGCTGTGGGTGACGCCGATGCTGACCGCCGCGCTGGCAGGCGCGCTGGTGTGGGCGGTTGGCCGCCATATCGTGGGGCCCGAGCCGGATTTGCAGCCGCGCGACGGCATGCTGCTGGTGGTGCTGGCCTGGACGGTGCTGCCGGCCATCGCCACAGCTCCGCTGCTGTTGTTCTACCACCACCATGGCGGGCAGCTGACCTTCACCCAGGCGTATTTCGAGACCGTCTCGGCCATGACCACCACGGGGGCCACGGTGCTGACCGGGCTGGATGCGTTGCCGCCGTCGATCAATCTCTGGCGCGGCCTGCTGCAGTGGGTCGGCGGCATGGGCATTCTGGTGCTGGCGGTGGCGATCCTGCCGATGCTGGGGGTCGGCGGGCAGCTGCTGCGTGCCGAATCGACCGGCCCAATGAAAGACGCGCGCCTGACGCCGCGCATCGAGGAAACCGCCAAGGGGCTGTGGAGCGTGTACGCGCTGATTTCGCTGGCCTGCGTGCTGGCCTACCGCTGGGGCGGCATGTCGTGGCTGGACGCCTGGATCCACATGTTCACGACGATGAGCCTGGGCGGCATGTCCTCGCACGACGCGAGCTTTGCGTACTTCGAGTCGCCGCGGCTGGAGTGGATCGCCACCTTCTTTATGCTGGTGGCCAGCGGCAGCTTTGCGCTGTACTTTGCCGCGCTGGTCAAGCGCAGCCCGGCGCGCATCTGGCGCGACATCGAGTGGCGCGGTACCTGGCTGCTGATGCTGGGCTCCAGCGTTTTTATTGCCTGGCTGCTGGTGCAGCGCGGCGTGGTGCCGCAATGGGGCGAGGCGCTGCGGCTGGCGGCGTTCAACGTGGTCTCGGTGGCCTCCACCACCGGCTACGCCAGCACCGATTACCTGCAATGGCCGGTGTTTGCCCCGATCTGGATGCTGCTGCTGTCGGGCGTGGCCACCAGCGCCGGCTCCACCGGCGCCGGCATCAAGATGGTCCGGCTGCTGATCCTGCTCAAGCTGGTGCGCCGCGAGCTGGCGCGCATCATCCATCCGCGCGTGGTCAATCCGGTGACGCTGGCTGGCCGGCCCATCGGCGCGGAGGTGGTGTACGCGGTGCTGGCCTTCATGCTGGTCTATGGCGGCACCATCGCGGTGCTGACGATGGCGCTGCTGTTGACCGACATGCCGTTCGACACGGCGTTTTCGGCCATCGTGGCCAGCATCAACAACCTGGGGCCGGGTCTGGGCGAGGTGGGCCCGGCCGGCAACTTTGCCGGTCTGTCGCCGGTGCAGCTGTGGCTGTGCACGCTGGCGATGATCATGGGGCGGCTGGAAATGCTGTCGCTGCTGGTGCTGTTCACGCCGGGTTACTGGCGCAAGTAGGGGCAAGGCATGGCGACCCTGGGCCCGACGCTGTACGTGTTTGCGCACGTGTTGATGGCCTTTGCGGCGGCCTTTGCGGTGCCGATGGGCTGGGCGTGGTTTCACGATGACCTGACGCACGAGATCCAGTGGGCCCAGGCCGCCGGGCTGACGCTGGCCAGCGGCATGCTGCTGTGGCTGCTGACGCGGCGCCAGCGCCGCGAGCTGGCCACGCGCGACGGCTTCGTGCTGGTCAACCTGGTCTGGCTGGTGCTGCCGGCCTACGCGGCGGTGCCGCTGAAGTGGATGGTGCCGGACATCACCTGGTACCACGCCTACTTCGAGGCCATGAGCGCGCTGACCGCCACCGGTGCCACCGCGCTGTCGGGCCTGGACAGCCTGCCGGTGTCGGTCAACGTCTGGCGCTGCTTCTTGCAATACGTGGGCGGACTGGGGGTGATGCTGCTGGTGGTGGCGGTGTTGCCGATGCTGGGGCTGGGGGGCATGCAGCTGTACAAGGCCGAAACCCCCGGCCCGATGAAGGACCAGAAGCTCACGCCCCGCATCGCCGAGACCGCGCGTGGGCTGTGGACGGTGTATTTTGGTTTTTCGGTGGCGTGCATGCTGGCCTACCGCTGGGCAGGCATGAGCTGGGCCGATGCCTTCATGCACATGTGCACGACGATGGGACTGGCGGGGTTTTCGTCCTACGACGCCAGTCTCGGGGCGTTCCAGTCGCCGGCGGTGGAGTGGGTGGCGGTGGTGTTCATGGCGCTGGCCGGCATCAGCTTCTTGCGCTACTTCATGGTGTTGCGGGGCTTGAGCCTGCGGCCGCTGTGGGCCGATCGCGAAATCCGCACCTATGCGGCGGTGCTGTTGGCCGCCACCGCGTGGGTGGCGGGCATGCTGGCGGTGGAGGGGGTGTATCCGGATTTTCCGACGGCGTTGCGCTATGCGGCGTTTCACGTGCTGTCGCTGGCCACCACCACCGGCTACGCGACCACCGACTACCTGCAGTGGCCCCCGTTCATCCCGGTGTTTTTGCTGTTTTTGGGCACGTTCGTGTCGTGCGCCGGCTCCACCGGCGGCGGCATCAAGATGGTGCGCATGGTGCTGCTGATCAAGCAGGCGCGGCGCGAGCTGGTGCGCATCCTGCATCCGCACGTGGTCAACCCGGTGACGCTGGGCGGCCAGGCGGTGCCGCCGGCCGTCATGAACGGCGTGCTCGGGTTCATGCTGATTTATGGGGCGGCCACCGTGGGGCTGGCGTTTTTGTTGCTGCTGTCGGGGCTGGACGTGGTGACGGCGTTTTCGGCCGTCATCGCCACCGTCAACAACATCGGGCCCGGGTTGGGGGAAGTCGGGCCCGCCAGCAACTACGGGGGCTTGAGTCCGTTTCAGCTGCTGGTGCTGAGCCTGGCGATGCTGCTGGGGCGGCTGGAATTGCTGAGTGTGCTGGTGCTGCTGACGCGGGCGTTTTGGCG
>JANWZF010000038.1 GCA_025054905.1 Tepidimonas sp. | reverse complement strand
GCCGCTGTTCTGGGGGGTCTTGCCGGCCACGCGGGCGCACATGCTGGCGGAAACGCCTGGCCCGTTTCGGCGCCGCAACCTCTTTTGCGGCTACATCCATCTGCACACACCGCGCTGGGGTCCCCCGCCCGACGCCTGAGCACCTGGCCCGGCGAGCGGGCTGCGCTACCATGCAGCGCATGATCGAGCTGTACGGCATCTCCAACTGCGAAACGGTCAAAAAGGCCCGCGCCTGGCTGCAGGCACACGGCCTGGCCCATCGCTTCCACGACTTCAAAAAGGAGGGACTCGACCCCGCGTGCCTGGACGTCTGGCTGGCCGCGCTGGGCTGGGAGGCGCTGCTCAACCGCCGCGGCACGACCTGGCGCCAGCTGGACGACGCCACCCGCGCCGGCATCACCGATGCGGCCAGCGCCCGCGCCTTGATGCTGGCCCGACCCAGCGTGATCCGCCGCCCCGTGGTGCAGTGGGCCGATGCTAGCTACAGCGTCGGCTTCGATGAGCTGGACTGGCAACGCCGTCTGTGACGCAGCCAGCGGCGCGCGCGGCCAGCCCCCGCACCGCAGCGCCTACAATCGCGGCATCATGAATGCCACCTCCGCGACCCTCGAGGGCGTCGTCGCAACGCGCGCCAACGTCTATTTTGATGGCCGGTGCATCAGCCACACCGTCACGCTGGCCGATGGCACGCGCAAGTCCGTCGGCGTCATCCTGCCTTCGGTGCTGACCTTCACCACCGCTGCGCCCGAAATCATGGAAGGCGTGGCGGGGCGCTGCGAGGTGTTGCTGCCCGGTCACGACCACTGGCAAGCCTTCGGCCCCGGCGAGCGCTTTGCGGTGCCTGGCCAGTCGAGCTTCCAGATCCGCGTCGAGGGCGAGCCCTACCACTACATCTGCCATTTCGGCTAACCCTCACCCGGCCGCACGGTCCGCGCGGCCACCGCCTGGGATACGTCGCCATGTCCACCATCCTGCAAAGCCTGCCCGTCGGCCGCAAGGTCGGCATCGCCTTCTCCGGCGGCCTGGACACCAGCGCCGCGCTGCTTTGGATGCGCCAGAAGGGCGCGATTCCGTACGCCTACACGGCCAACCTGGGGCAGCCGGACGAGCCCGATTACGACGCCATCCCGCAACGTGCGCTGGCCTACGGCGCCGAAAAAGCGCGCCTGGTGGACTGCCGCGCGCAGCTGGCCGCCGAGGGGCTGGCCGCGCTGCAATGCGGAGCGTTTCACATCAGCACCGCGGGCGTGACCTACTTCAACACCACGCCCATTGGCCGCGCGGTCACCGGCACGATGCTGGTGGCGGCGATGAAGGAAGACGATGTCCACATCTGGGGCGACGGCTCCACCTTCAAAGGCAACGACATCGAGCGCTTCTACCGCTACGGGCTGCTGACCAACCCGTCGCTGCAAATCTACAAGCCGTGGCTGGACCAGGCCTTCATTGATGAGTTGGGCGGCCGCAAGGAAATGTCGGAATTCCTGCTCCGCCACGGCTTCGACTACAAGATGTCGGTGGAAAAGGCCTACAGCACCGACAGCAACATGCTGGGGGCCACCCACGAGGCCAAGGATCTGGAACATCTGCACGCCAGCATTCGCATCGTCAACCCGATCATGGGGGTGCCGTTCTGGCGCGAAGACTGCGTGATCCGGCCCGAAGAGGTCACGGTGCGCTTCGAGGAAGGTCGCCCGGTGGCGCTCAACGGCCGCGAATACCCGGATCTGGTCGAGCTGTTCCTGGAAGCCAACCGCATCGGCGGACGTCACGGCCTGGGCATGAGCGACCAGATCGAAAACCGCATCATCGAGGCCAAGAGCCGCGGCATCTACGAGGCGCCTGGCATGGCGCTGCTGTTCATCGCCTACGAGCGGCTCATCACCGGCATCCACAACGAAGACACGATCGAGCAGTACCGCGACAACGGGCGCAAGCTCGGCCGCCTGCTGTACCAGGGCCGCTGGTTCGACCCGCAGGCCATCATGCTGCGCGAAGCCGCGCAACGCTGGGTGGCGCGCGCCATCACCGGCGAAGTCACACTGGAGCTGCGCCGCGGCAACGACTACTCCATCCTCAACACCGAAAGCCCCAACCTGACCTATCACCCCGAGCGGCTGACGATGGAAAAAGGCGCTTCGGTCTTCACACCGCGCGACCGCATCGGCCAGCTAACCCTGCGCAACCTCGACATCACCGACACCCGCGAGAAACTGGCCATCTACACGCAGGCTGGGCTGCTGGCCATCGGCCAAGACGGCGACCTGCTGAAGCTGGGCGGCTGAGGGCTGGGCACGGCGGCGGCGCCGCCCAGCTTTCAGAGGCTTTCGCGCACCCATTGGACGATGCGCGCCGCCAGCCGCTCGGTGGTGGCCGGCGAGCGCAAATCGCCGGCAAGCACGTGCTGCTGCTCGTCGGTGCTGTCGGTCACCCACTCCAGCTGCTTGACGGGGCTGCCCAGGCGTGCAAAAGCCTGCTCGATGCGCCGCGCATCGACCGTGCGGTCGGCCGGGCTGGCCAGCACCAGCACCGGCGTGCGCACCTGCCCCAGCGCGCCGTCGCGCACCCGCTGCACCAGCGTCATCATCGGCAGCAACGCCTCGGCGGGGTACACGCGCGTCCAATGGGCGTTGATGCGCTCGTCCGCATGCGGCTGGCCCACCGTGCCGCCCGTGATCAGCTGCGTCAATGGCCAGCCCCACGGCCCCAGAATCCATTCCGCGCGGGCATCGGCCGGACCAAAGTTGGGCGAAATCCACACCTGCGCGGTCACCGGCACGCCCGCGGCCTCGGGCCGCAGCGCCAGCCATGCCCCCAGCGTGCCGCCGGTGGATGTGCCGATCACCAGCACGCGCTCGCCCAGCATCGCGCCGATGCGCACCGCCTCGACAGCATCGGCCAGCCAATCCTGCGCACGCACCTCGCGCAGCGCCTCGGCGGGCTGCCCATGGCCGCTCAGGCGCGTCTCAAACAGATTCGCCCCCAGCGCCTGTGCCACCCGCTCGGCCAGCGGATGCGTCTCCATGCGCGTAGCGGTAAAACCGTGCAGGTACACCACGGCCCACGGCGTGCGCTGGCCCGCCACGCCGTGCCAGACCACGCGCTTGGCCGCCTGGGGCCTCAGCCCTGTCACCGCCTGCTCCTGTCTCGCCAGCCATTCGTCCAGCCTGGCCAGCTCCGCCGGCGGTTGCGGCCGCGCTGCCGGCTCATCGGGGCCGTAGGCCACCCGTGGCCCCAGCCACCACAACACCGGCAGCAGCAACAGCAGCACCACCCACCACGCCCAGCGCCACCTGCGGGCGGTTGGTAACGGGGTGTAACAAGCGTTTGGCATTGCAAACCTTTCTTGGCAGGCCCACCAGGCTCACCCGACAATCACGGTACCGGTGCATCGCATCACCGCACCAAGGAGTATGACCCATGTGGCTTGCCGCCCCGTTTGACGCTGATCTCATTGACCGCATCAACCGCGCCCAGGCTGGGGTGGTGGCCTCTGCGGCCTACCCGCTCACCTGCCCCCAGGCCCGCGATGGGCGGCACGCGTTGGCGGGTGGCTACATCGGGGTCCTGGTGGCCCAGCGGCGGGGGCTGGTGTGCCCGACCTGTGGCCATGTGCAAGGCTGGCTGCCTGCGGCGGTGCTCAAGGCCGCCGAGCGCACCAGCGATGAGCCCGGCGCTGCGCAGGCCCAGCGCATCGAGCGCATGCGGCAGGCTGCGCTGGAGGATTTTCGCCGCCTGGTGCGCGCTGGGCACCTAAGCGCCCAACCGATGGTGGAAACCCTGGAAGCCATGGCCCCGCGCCCTGCGGCTGCGGCGCGCAGCGCCGAGGCTGCGGCCGCTGACGCGCTGGCGCTGGCGGCCTGAACCCTGCGTGACCGGGGCCTCGCGCCCCACCGCCTTTACCCGACCACC
>JANWZF010000339.1 GCA_025054905.1 Tepidimonas sp. | reverse complement strand
CCGCAGGTAGCAGGAACAGCGCGGAGGGGCCTTCGAAGCGCCAGTCGAGCTGAAACTTGATCGGCAAGGCCTGCGCGTGGGCCAGACCCGGCAGGGCGCAGGCGGCGGCCAGCGCGGCGCCACCTTTCAGAAACGAACGCTTGTCCATGGGCTGCTCCAGGAGGAAGGGATGACGGCAACAAGACAAGCAAACACAATGCCAGCCTGTGGTTGGCCCCTGGAGGGGCCAGCCCCGCGTTGCGGTCGTGTGCAAAACTGTATACAGCAGGCCGACACCAATGTCCCCGGGCAAACCCTAGGCGCCATGTTGGGGCATGCCTTGCACCAGGACGGCGCAGGTCAGGCCAGCAGGTCGCGCAGCGCACGCGCCACCACGCGCGTGGCCCCCAGCAGATCGGTCAGACGCAGGTTTTCGTCGGCACGCTTGGCGTTGGATTCCAGCACCGTCGCCGGACCGGCGCCGTAAATCACCCCGGCCACGCCGTGCTGGGCGTACAGCCGCACGTCGGTGTACAGCGGCGTGCCCACCGCCGGGATTGCTTCGCCCAACACTTCTTGCGCGTGGCGCTGCAGCGCCTGTACCAGCGGCTGCTGGGCCGGGCTGGGGCGCAGGGCATGGGCCAGCAGCAGGCGGCGGACCTCCACACGCACGTCGCGCCCGCCACGCGGCGGATCGTAGCGCGCGGCGGCCTGCGCGATGGTGGCGCGCAGCTGGGCTTCCACCTCGGCCGGGTCTTCTTCCGGGATCATGCGCCGGTCCAGCCGCAGCGTGACGCGCCCAGGCACCACGTTGGTGTTGGTGCCCCCTTCGATCCAGCCGACGTTGAGGTAAGGGTGGGTGATGCCGGGGACGGTGCTGTGGATCTGCAGGTAGTCGCGGTTGAGCGCGTACAGCGCCTGCAGGATATGGCTGGCCGCCTGCAGCGCGTCGGTGCTGCTGTCCGGAACGGCCGCGTGTCCCATCGTTCCGTGCACCGTGACCTCCAGCTGCAGACAGCCGTTGTGCGCCACGACCACCTGGTGGGCAAAGCCGGCGGCGATCAGCAGATCGGGGCGTGTCAGGCCGTGGCGCAGCAGCCAGCCCGGGCCCAGCTCGCCCCCGAACTCTTCGTCGTAGGTGAAATGCAGCTCCACGGTGCCGTGCAGCGGCACCTGCAGCGCTTCCAGCGCCCGCAGTGCAAAGGCGTAAGTGGCAAAGTCACTTTTGCTGACCGCAGCCGCGCGGCCCCAGATGCGGCCCTCGGCCACCTCGCCGCCGTACGGATCGCGGGTCCAGCCGGGGCCGGGAGGCACCACGTCGCCGTGCGCGTTGAGCGCAAGGGTGGGGCCGGGGCCAAAGCGGCGGCGCACGATCAGGTTGATGATCGACGTCAGCCCGGCGGCGCGAACCTCGGCGTCGGGCACCGGATGCTGCTCGACCGTCCAGCCCCAGCCCTGCAGCCATTCAGCGGTCAGGCGCGCGTGCGGGGCGTTGTCGCCTGGCGGGGTGTCGGTGGGGACGCGGATGAGTGCTTGCAGGAAGCGCACCTGCTCATCGAAATGTGCCTCGATCCAGGCATCCAGCCGGGCGTGATCGGTGGGGGAGTTCATGCGAGCTCCTCGGCCCAGTCGCGCAGCAGCTGCAGCAGGGCTTGGGCCGCCAGGTCGATGTCGTGCGCGGTGCTGGATTCCAGCGGATGGTGGCTGATGCCCAAGTGTTCGCCGCGCACGAACAACATCGCCTGCGGCAGGATGCGGTGCAGCATCATCGCGTCGTGTCCGGCGCCGCTGGGCAGCTCCAGCACCGGCAGGCCCAACCGCTGCACGGCACGGCGCCAACGCGCCCGCAGGGCTGCATCGCCGGGGGCGGCGGCCGCGCGCAGCGTTGGCTGCAGCTGCAGGCGCAGGCCACGGCGTTGGGCGATGGCTTCGGCCTCAGCCCAGACCTGCCGCGCCAGCTCGTCGCACTGCGGGTCGCTGGGAGCGCGCAGGTCGAGGGTGAAGGTGCAACGCCCTGGCACGACGTTGATCGAGCCCCCATCGACCTGCGCCACCCCGACTGTGCCGACGGATCCGGGCTGCTGGCGGGCACAGCGCTCCACCGCCAGGGCCAGTTCGGCCAGTCCCAGCAGCGCATCGCGGCGCGCCGTCATCGGGGTGGTGCCGGCATGGCAGGCCAACCCCTCGAAGCAGCCGTGCGCGCGCAGGCTGGCGTTGATGGCGCTGACCACACCGAGTGGCAGTTCGGCGCGCGCCAGCACCGGGCCCTGCTCGATGTGCACCTCGAGATAGCCAAGGTACTGGCCCGGATCGCGGCGCAGCGCCGCGATCGCCGGCATCGTACCGGGCAACCCCGCTTGCTGCATCGCAGCACGCAGGGTCACGCCGTTGGCATCGCGCACGTCCAGCCACGCCGGGTCAAAGGTGCCGGCCAGGGCACTGGAGCCCAGAAAGGTGACAGGAAAGCGCTGCCCCTCTTCCTCGGCGAAGGCCACCAGCTCCAGCGCAAAGGGCAGCCGCTGCCCCAGGGCGCGCAGCTCGCGCACGACCTCAATGGCCAGCACAATGCCCAGCCGCCCATCGTAGCGTCCGGCGTTGCGCACCGTGTCGTAGTGCGAGCCCAGCAGCAACCGCGGGGCGTCGGGGCGCACGCCGTGGTAGCGTCCCACCACGTTGCCCACCGCATCGATGGCCACCTCATCGCAGCCGGCCTGCTGCATCCAGGTCTGCAAGGTGTGCGCGCACGCCTGGTGCGCGGCGCTCAGATAGGTGACCGTGAGTTGACCAGCTTCGGCCCACGGGGATTCACTGTGTTGCGCCAGCGCCTGCAGCGCATCCCACACCCGCAGGCCCAGACGCGGCGGCTGGCCAAAGCGCTCGCTGAGGCGCAGCTCGGCGATGCGGTGGATCTGGCGCAGGCACTCCGCGCGCTCTTCATCGGCGGGTTGATCCAGGCGGCGCTGCAGGGCGGCGAGGATGTCATGGCGCGTCAGCCCACGGCCATCGGGCCCACGCACAGCCAGAATGAACGGATGGCCCAAGCGCGCGCGGTACGCCGCGTTGAGCGCGTGCAGGCGCTCGAACTCTTCCGGTGTGCAGTGCGTCAGCCCCGCGCGTGTTTGTTCGTCGGCCGACGCGGCCGTCAGCGTGCCAGCCACCATCGCCTTGCCGGCCAGCTCCGGGTGGGCCCGGATCAGCGCCAGCTGCTCCTCGGGCGTGGCCTGCCGCACCGCCTGCACCATGGCCTGATGCAGCGCCGCCAGGGTGGCAAAAGGGCGCTGGGCCAGCGCGCGTTCGGCCACCCACGGCGAGTGTTCGTAAAGGCCATCCAGCAGCGCCAGCGCCTGCGGCAGCGGCGCGCGGTTGAGTTCGTCCAGGCTAGGCGTCATGGCAGCGCGGGCGCGGGGTGCACCCGTTTCCAGTGGCGGGCGATGTCGATGCGGCGGCAGATCCAGACGCGGTCGTGCCGCTGCACGTGATCCAGAAAGCGCTGCAGCGCCACGATGCGCCCCGGGCGGCCCAGCAGCCGGCTGTGCATGCCGATGCTCATCATGCGCGGGGTCTCGGCCCCTTCGGCGTACAGCGCGTCAAAGGTATCACGCAGGTAACAGAAAAACGGATCGGCGTGCGAAAAGCCCTGCGGCAGTGCAAAGCGCATGTCATTGCAGTCCAGCGTGTAGGGCACCACCAGGTGCATGACGTCACGGCCGTCGCTGCGGCGCACTTTCATCCACAGCGGCAGGTCATCGCCGTAGTAGTCGCTGTCGTACTCAAAACCGCCGTGATCCACCACCAGGCGGCGGGTGTGAGGGCTGTCGCGCCCGGTGTACCAGCCCACCGGGGGCTGGCCGGTCAGCTGGGCAATGGCCTGCACACACTTCCTGAGGTGGGTGCGCTCGGTGGCCTCATCCACCTGCTGGTAGTGAATCCAGCGCCAGCCATGTGCCGCGATCTCGTGGCCCAGCTCGACAAAGGCGGCGGCCAGCTCTGGCGTGCGCTGCAAGGCCATGCCCACCGCAAACACCGTCAGCGGCAAGCCGCGGCGCTCAAACTCGCGCAGGATGCGCCAGGCTCCAACGCGCGCGCCGTACTCATAGATCGACTCCATGCTGAGATGCCGCGCCGGATAGCTAGCCGGGTTGAACAGCTCGGACAAAAAAGTCTCGGAGCCCGCATCGCCATGCAGCACGCAGTTTTCGCCGCCTTCTTCGTGGTTGAGCACGAATTGCACCGCGACGCGCGCGCCCCCAGGCCACTGGGGGTCGGGAGGACGACGTCCATAGCCGCGCAGGTCGCGTGGGTAGTCGGCGGTGGTGTCGTAGAGCGCGGTCATGCTTGCAGCTCCCGCAGTACGTGCGTCACGTCGGGGCAGGGCACGGGGCGGTCCAGGGCCAGCCCCTGCTCGACATGTTGCAGATGTTCGTCGAGCAGTTGTGCGGCGCGCTCGGCATCACGCGCGGCCAGGGCCGCGACTATGGCCTCGTGCTCGGTGTGCGAGTGCGCGGCGGCGTGCGCGCTCTGGTACATCAGCGTCACCAGGGCGCAGCGTGCCAGCAGATCCTCCAGCAGCTCGGCCAGCACCTGATTGCCGCTGCAGCGCGCCAGCAACACGTGAAAGTCGCCCAGCAACTGGGTGCGCGCTGGCACATCGTGCCGCGCCAGCGCGGCAGCCTCGCGCCGCACGTGCTGCCGCAACGCGCGCAGCTGGGGGGCGGTCAGGGTCTGGGCCAGATCGTGTGCCAGCGCGCGTTCCAGCGTGCGCCGCACGGCGAACACCTCGCGCGCCTCACGCACCGAAGGGCTGGCCACGAACGCCCCGCGCGCCGGCTCCAGCCGCACCAGACGGCGCTGGGCGAGTTGGTGCAGCGCCTGGCGCACCAGCGTGCGCGATACCCCGAAATGCGCCGCCAGGCGCTGCTCGCCCAACTTGGCGCCGGGCAGCAAACGCTGCTCGACGATGGCACGCGTGATCGCCTCGACGATCGAGCGGGTGGGGGTGGCGGTCATGCCCGGCATGATAGCGCGGCGGCCACAGACTGTATACACTGTGGTGCGCAAACCTGAGGAGTGCGGCGATGGGCCTGACCACCCATGTGTTGGATACCTGCCACGGCCGGCCGGCCGCCGGTCTGCGCGTGACGTTGTGGCGTCAGAACGACGCGGACGGCTGGCAGGCCCTGCGCACCGTTGTGCTCAACGCGGACGGCCGCAATCCGGATGGACCGCTGCTGTCGACCCGCGAGTTGACGCCGGGGCGCTACCGGCTGGAGTTCGAGGTGGCCACCTACTTTCGCGCCCAAGGACTGGCATTGCCCGATCCGCCGTTTCTCGATCGGGTGACGATCGACTTTGGCGTGGCCGATGCCGATGCTCACTACCACGTGCCGCTGCTGGTCAGCCCGTGGAGCTACGCCACCTACCGCGGCTCCTGAGCGGCGCATGTCAGGATGGGCAGCGAAGCCGACTTTGCCGCGCTGCTGGCCCAGCTGCACCGCGGGCCGGTGGAATGGGTGCGCGTGGTGCAGGTGCGGGGCTCGGCCCCGCGCGAGGTCGGTGCGTGGCTGGCGCTGGGCCCCGCCGGGCTGGTCGGCACGATCGGGGGCGGTCATCTGGAGTGGCAAGCCCTGCAGCGCGCCCAGCAGCGCCTGGCCGCCGACCCCGCCCCCGAGCCCGAGACAGTGCGCTACCCCCTCGGTCCGGCATTGGGTCAATGCTGCGGCGGCGTGGTCTGGCTGCGGTACGAGCGGCTGGCCGACCCCGAGGCGGCCCAAGCGCGCCGCGCCGAACTGGTGGCGCCGGCCGTGCCGCTGGCACTGCTAGGCGGTGGACACGTGGCCCGTGCGCTGGTGGCTGCGCTGGCTCCCCTGCCGTTTGCGCTGACGTGGCTGGACGAGCGCAACCCGCAAGCGCTGGCGCTGTTGCCAGAGGTGGCCGGGGGCCGTCAGCCCGAGCAGGCCGACCCTTTGCCCGAGGCGGTGGCCGATCTCGCGCCGGGCAGCGCGGTGCTGATCATGACCCACCGGCACGATCTGGACCTGGCCATCGTACAGGCCTGCCTGCAGCGCCGCCGAATGCGTGCCGATCTGCCGTTCATCGGCCTGATCGGCAGTCAGAGCAAGTGGAGTTCGTTCCAGCGCCGCCTGCGTGCCCACGGCTGGCGGGAGGAGGAGTTGCAGGCGGTCACCTGTCCGCTGGGTTTGCCCGGCATCCGGGGCAAGCAGCCGGCGGTGATGGCCGCCAGCATCGTCGCCCAGCTGTTGCAAACTGTATACACTTGAACCTGACGTCGCAGCGGCGCCCGCCCCGGCCACGGGGCGGTGGAGGCGACGGCTTGGCGGCTCACAGCGCCCGCGGTGGTGAGCCGCCCGGAATCTGCCGATGGAAGCCTATCTGCTCGAGTGGGCCGGGGTGCTGCTGCGCTGGCTGCACGTGGTGGCGGCGATTGCCTGGATTGGATCGTCGTTCTACTTCGTTTTTCTGGACAACAACCTGCTCAAGCCGACCGACCCGGTGCTGGTGGAGCGCGGGGTCGACGGCGCGATGTGGGCGGTGCACGGGGGCGGGTTCTACCATCCCCAAAAGTATCTGGTGGCACCCCCCCGCATCGATTCCAAGCTGCACTGGTTTTACTGGGAAAGCTACACCACCTGGCTGAGCGGCTTTGCGCTGCTGGTGGTCACCTACCTTTGGCATGCCGAGGTTTATCTGGTCGATCCAGCGCGGCACAACTGGAGCCCGACCGTGGCCGCCTTGGTGGCCGTCGGCCTGCTGGGAGCATTCTGGCTGGTTTACGACCTGACCTGCCGGCTCGCAGGGGTGGGGCCGCGCGCGGATCGGTGGATTGCTGCCGTGATGCTGGGGGTGATAGCCGTGGCGTGCTGGCTGGTCACGACGCTCTATCCGGGGCGGGCTGCCTTTTTGCTGATGGGGGCCATGCTGGCCACCGCGATGAGCGCCAATGTGCTGTTCTGGATCATCCCGGGACAGCGCAAGGTGGTCGCTGCGCTGACCAGCGGCCAGCCGGTGGACCGGGCGGCGCTGGCCATCCACGGGCAACGTGGCAAGCAGCGCAGCGTCCACAACACCTACTTCACGCTGCCGGTGCTGTTCGCCATGCTGAGCAACCACTGGCCGCTGCTGACCGTCGCCGAGCACAACGCGTTTGTGCTGTTCACGCTGATGCTCAGCGGAGCCTTGATCCGTCAGTATTTCGTGCAGCGCCACG
>JANWZF010000283.1 GCA_025054905.1 Tepidimonas sp. | reverse complement strand
CTGCAGCAGCCGATCCAGGCGGCTGCCGTCTTCGGCCAGCAGGACTTCAAAGCCTTCCTGGCTCAGGTAGCGCTGCAGCAACTCACGGATGCGGGCATCGTCGTCGACGACGATCAGACGGTAGGGGCGGCGTGCTTGCATAAAAGGGCTAATCAGAACAAAAAGACTTGCCAAAACCAAGTTTCATTTTGAGGGCAAACCCGTTGTTTTGCGTGCAACGATTGGTAACCCAACCGCTTGCAGCAGCACGCGCTGTGGCACACTGAGGATGTGCCTGCATCGTATAGGCATGGATCAAGGTCAAAGAAAGATGCGACCAAACTTGAATCGGAAGAATGGGATGTACCGTTGGCAGCGGGGGCTGTGGGTGCTGCTGACAATGATCGCTGCGCATGCGGCAGCATCTCAAAGCGAGCCGACCCGCGTCGTGCACCTGCAGGCCCAGGCCGAGCAGCGGCTGGCCCACGATTGGGTCGTGGTGACCCTGGCTGCACGGCTGCAGGGTGCCGAGGCCGTCGCGGTGCAGGCGCAACTGCGGGCCACCGTGCAGCAGGCCCTGGCGCAGCTGCGGCCCCAGCAACAGGAGGAGCTCCTGGAAGTCTCCAGCGGCGCCTTGTCGGTGCAGCCGCGCTACGGCCGCGAAGGCCAGATTGTCGGCTGGCAGGGCAGCGCCGAGCTGCACGTGCAGGGGCGCGACCTGGCCCGCATCGCGACGGCCACGCAGGGGCTCAGCGGCATGGCGCCCGTTGCGGTGCGCCTGGAGCTGGCGCGTCCCACCCGCCGGGCCGCGGAGGCGGCGCTGCGACAGCAGGCCATCGAGGCCTTTCGTCGCCAGGCCGATGAAGTGGCCCAGGCTTTCGGCGCGCGCGGCTGGGTGCTGCGCGAAGCCAACGTTGGGATGGCCCAGGGCACAGGAGCGGGG
Organism: Tepidimonas sp.; assembly: GCA_025054905.1. Taxonomy (GTDB): domain Bacteria; phylum Pseudomonadota; class Gammaproteobacteria; order Burkholderiales; family Burkholderiaceae_C; genus Tepidimonas. The sequence continues at coordinate 7,874 of JANWZF010000283.1, read as the reverse complement.
GGAGATCCGCCGGGGATGCGCGTGATGTCGGCGACATCGGCCCCCGGCGGCGCGGCGGACGCCTGGCCGCTGGAGCCGGGCCTGACGTGGCTGCAGGTCACGGTCATCGGCAGCGTCGTGCTGCAGCCGTAAGGCTGCGCCGCAGGCTCACTGCGCCAGCCAGCCGCCATCCATGTTCCAGGCCACGCCACGCACGTTGTTGGCCGCGGGCGAGCAAAAGAACACCGCCAGCTCGCCAAGCTCTTGCGGCGTCGTGAACTGCATCGAGGGTTCTTTCTCGCCCAGCAGCCGCCGCGTGGCCTCCTCGTTGCTGATGCCCAGTGCCGCGGCCTTGGCATCCACCTGTTGCTGCACCAGCGGCGTCAACACCCAGCCCGGGCAGATGGCGTTGCAGGTGATGCCGGTGGTGGCCGTCTCCAGCGCCACAACCTTGGTCAGACCCACCAGGCCATGCTTGGCGGCCACATAAGCTGATTTGTGCACCGAGGCCACCAGCCCATGCACCGAGGCCACGTTGATGATGCGACCCCAGCCGGCTGCGCGCATCGCGGGCAGCGCCAGCCGGATCGTGTGAAAGGCGCTGCTCAGGTTGATGGCGATGATGGCGTCCCAGCGTTCGGGCGCAAACGTCTCGATCGGCGCCACGTGCTGGATGCCAGCGTTGTTGACCAGGATGTCCACCCGTCCGAAGCGCGCGGCTGCGGCGCGCATCAGATCTTCGATGTCGTGCGGGCGGCTCATGTCGGCGCCATGGTAGAGCACCGGGACCCCGAGGGCTTCGATCTGCGCGCGCGCGCCTTCCACATCCCCAAACCCGTTGAGCACGATGTTGGCCCCTCGTGCGGCCAGCGCCTTGGCAATGCCCAACCCAATGCCGCTGGTGGAGCCTGTCACCAACGCCGTCTTGCCCTGCAACATCGAACGACCTCCTTGCGATCCGTTAGGATCACGAACACGATTCGAACTATAGCGTGCCGCATGGCGGCACCGGTACCGCCGCGATGGAACCGACCCTCATCCGCATTCCTGTCCCCGGCCCGGCCGCGCGCGGTGGGGGGCCGCGCCATGTCGCATCGTGGTGGTGGAACGCCACCGGTCGACCTTGGCCCGACCGGGTTGTGGTGTGCGTGCACGGCCTGACGCGGCAGGGGCGCGATTTTGACGTGCTGGCCCAGGCGCTGGCCCCCCACATGGCGGTGGCGGCGGTCGATGTCGCTGGCCGCGGCGCCAGTGACTGGCTCGAGGATCCGATGGGCTATCAGCTGCCGACCTACGTCGCCGATCTGGCCGCCGTGGTGGCCCATCTGCGCCAGCAGCACGCGCTGGCCACCGGCTCGGCCGATCCGCTGGCGCTGGCCGTGGACTGGGTGGGCACCAGCATGGGGGGCTTGATTGGCATGGCGCTGGCGGCGCAGCCCGCGCTGGCGCTGCACCGGCTGGTGCTCAACGATGTCGGGCCGGTCATCGAGCCCGCGTCGCTTCAGCGCATTGCCCGCTACGTGGGCGCCGACCCGCTGTTTGCCACCGTTGAGGAGGCGGCCGATGCGCTGTGGGCGGCCTCGCCCACCTTCGGGCCCCACACGCGCCAGCAGTGGCTGGCGTTGACGCGCCCGATGCTGCGCCCGGCCCCCGGCGGTGGCTGGCGTTTGCACTACGACCCCGCGCTGGCGCTTCCGTTTCGGGCCATGGCGCAGGCCCAGCAGGCTGCCGAGGCGGCCGATCCGGCCGCAGCGCGCGCCGCCGGGCAGGCGGCGGCCGATGCCAGCGCGGCGATGTTGTGGACCCTGTACGACGCCATCACCTGCCCGACCCTGTTGCTGCGGGGGGCCGAGTCCGATCTGCTGTCGCGCGCCACTGCGCTGGCGATGACCCAGCGCGGGCCGCGCGCGCGGCTGGTCGAATTCCCCGGCGTGGGCCATGCGCCGATGCTGGTGCAGCCCGATCAGGTGCAGGTGGTGCGAGACTTTTTGCTTGAACCATGAAAGCGGGTGCTGTCATCGACCCACCCGAGGCGCGTGCCAGCGCTGCGGCCATTCACGCCGCACTCAACACGCCCCAGGCCCACGACGAACGGGCCTGCCAGCGTGCCCGCGCGTTTGCCGAGCCGTTGCTGGCACCGGAGCGGCTGGACACGGGTGAGCCGGCGCTGGCGCACGCCGACGGGGTGGCCGAGATCCTGCGCCGCATCGGCGGCACACCCGAGCTGTGCGCGTGCGCCTACCTCGTGTATGCCGTCGGCTATCTCGCCCGGCCGCGCGACAGCATCGCCAAGGCCTTTGGTGAAGCGCTGGCCGACGTGGCACTGGAGACCCACAAGCTGATCCAGTTGCAGCGACAGGCACGCGCGCGCGCGCAGCCGGCAGCCACCGCAGCCAGCACCAGCGAGCTGGATCGCGCCCAGACCGAAAACGTGCGCAAGATGCTGCTGGCGTTTTCGCGCGATCTGCGTGTGGTGCTGCTGCGCCTGGCCTCGCGCCTGCAGACGCTGCGCTACCACGCTGCGGTCAAGCGATCCCCGCCGCCTTCGGTGGCTGCCGAAGCGCTGCAGGTGTTTGCCCCGCTGGCCAACCGGCTGGGCATCTGGCAGCTGAAGTGGGAGCTGGAGGATCTGGCCTTTCGCTTCCTCGAGCCCGAGACCTACAAAGAGATCGCGCGGCTGCTGGACGCAAAACGCATCGAGCGTGAAACCCTGGTCGAGCAGGTGCGCCAGCACCTTGAGCGCGAGCTGCGCGCGCTCGGGCTGGACGTGCAGGTGCAGGGGCGCCCCAAGCACATCGTCAGCATCGTCAAGAAGATGCGCGGCAAGGGGTTGGCCTTCGATCAGGTGTACGACCTGCGCGCGCTGCGCGTCATCGTCGGCACGGTGGAGGAGTGCTACCGCGTGCTGGCCTGGGTGCACGAGCACTTCACGCCGGTGCCCGAGGAGTTCGACGACTACATCGCCCGCCCCAAGCCCAACGGCTATCAGTCGCTGCATACCGTTGTGCGCGATGCGCAGGGGCGCGCCTTCGAAATCCAGATCCGCACCCGCGCGATGCACGAGCATGCGGAGCACGGGGTGGCGGCGCACTGGGCTTACAAGGAAGCCGGCACCAAGGGTTACGCGGGCGTGTCGGCGGCCTCCTCGTACGATGCCAAGATCGCCGTGCTGCGCCAGTTGCTGGCGTGGCAGCGCGACCTCAGCGGCATGGCCCACGGGCTGTTCGATGACACGATTTATGTCTTCACGCCGCAGGCTGCCATCGTCGAGCTGCCTCAAGGTGCCACGCCGATCGACTTTGCCTATGCCGTGCACACCGACCTCGGTCACCGCTGCCGCGGCGCGCGTGTCGATGGACAGATGGTGCCGCTCAACACGCCGCTGGCCACCGGACAGACGGTCGAAATCATCGCCGCCAAGGAAGGTGGCCCCTCGCGCGACTGGCTCAACCCTGAGGCGGGCTACCTCGTCAGCCACCGTGCCAAGGCCAAGGTGCGGGCCTGGTTCAACCATTTGGCCGCCCAGGAAAACATGGCGCGCGGACGCGAGCAGGTCGAACGCCTGCTGCAGCGCGAGGGTCGCACCGGCATCAGCCTGGACGCGCTGGCCGAGGCTCTGGGCTTTGCGACGCCCGAGGCGCTGTTCGAGGCCGTGGGCAAGGAGGCTGTCACGTTGCGGGCGGTGGAGCAGGCCCTGGCGCCAGCACCGACCGCGCCGGCCGAAGCTGCTGCTCCCTTGGTGGTGCGCAAGACGCGGCAGCCCCCCACCGCGCGCCGCGGCGATGTGCTGGTGGTGGGGGTGGGGTCGTTGATGACGACGCTGGCGCGCTGTTGCAAGCCGGCTCCGCCCGACGACATCCGCGGGTTCATCACGCGCGGCAAAGGTGTCAGCGTGCACCGTGCCGACTGCCCGGATTTTGCCGCCCTGGCCGCGCGCCAGCCCAGCCGCGTGATCGATGTGGCCTGGGCAGGTGCTGCCGCAGCCGGGCCGAACGCGGCGGTGTACCCGGTGGACGTGGGCGTCCAGGCCCAAGACCGCCAGGGCCTGCTGCGCGACATTTCCGAGGCGTTCGCGCGCGAAAAAATCAACGTCGTCGGCGTGCAAACCCAGACCGTCAAGGACGTGGCCTGGATGACTTTTACCGTGGAAGTGACCGATGCCTCGCGCGTGGCGCGCGTCATGGCCGTGCTGGCCGACGTGCCAGGCGTCTTGAAAGTCTGGCGACGCTAGGGGAACCCGCTGGTTTTGGGCTATAATGTGGCTTCTTTCGGCAACAAGCAAGCCGATGCGACCTTCAGGCGCGTAGCTCAGCTGGTTAGAGCACCACCTTGACATGGTGGGGGTCGTTGGTTCGAGTCCAATCGCGCCTACCAACAAGCCCATCACAACGGCTTGAAAAACCTCGCCAAGCCCACACCGCTGATTCGACGACATCCGTAGCGGGTCAGCAGTTCACTGCAGCGCACGCCCCGACCATCGACTAAGATGCCTGCATGGCATCGACGCAGCGTGCGCACTCGTCCATCCAAGACCGTCACAGGCGGGTGATGGTGGCCTTGTGGCTCGGACTGACGCTGTGGGGTGACGTCGCCGAGGCCGCTGTGCGCACGCTCAAGGTCGGGTTTTACGACAACCCGCCCAAGCTGACCCGCGGTGCCCAAGGCCAGCCATCGGGCAGCTTCGTCGAGCTGCTGCAGGCCATCGCGCGGGAAGAAGACTGGACTTTGGTATTCGAGGAATGCCGCTGGGCCGAATGTTTGCAGCGCCTGGAGCGCGGCGAGCTCGACCTGATGCCCGACGTGGCGTTGACCAGCGAACGTCAAGCGCGCATGGATTTTCACGTCCAGCCAGCGCTGCTGAGCTGGTCGCAAATCTACCGCAGCCCGGCGGTCAACATCACCTCGGTGCTGGATTTGGAAGGTCGCCGCGTCGCTGTCCTGCGTGACAGCGTGCAGGCGACGGTGTTGCAAGGCATGCTGCAGGGTTTTGGGTTGCGCGCCACGCTGGTGCCGGTGGAGTCGTTTGCCGATGCCTTTGCCGTCGTGGCTGCGGGGCGCGCCGATGCCGCGGCCGCCAACGTGCACTTCGGTGACTACCACATGCATGCGTACGGACTGCGCAGCACGCCGGTGGTGTTCAACCCGACGCGGTTGTACTTCGCTGCTCCACGCGGACGTCACGGTGACGTGCTGGCGGCCATCGACCGGCACTTGCTGCGCTGGAGTGCGGATCCGAATTCGCCCTATCACCAGATCCTGCGCCGCTGGGCGATGCCGCCGGGCCTAACGGTTGGTTGGCCCGCCTGGGCCAGCACCGCCATGGCGACGCTGGGGGGCATGGCGATCCTGTTCGCAGGCCTGACGATGTGGTTGCGGCGGCGGGTGCGGCAGGCCACCGAGGACCTGCAGCGCAGCGAGCGCCGCTACCGCGAGTTGACCGAATCGCTGACTGATGTGATCTGGACGCTCGATCCCCAGACGATGCGTCTGACCTATGTCAGTCCGGCGGTGCGGCGCTTGCGCGGCATGGAGCCGCAGGAGGTGATGGCGCAGCCGCTGGAAGCGGGTCTGCCGCCGCAGGCCGCCGCGCGGGTGCGAGCATTGCTGGCCAGTCGGCTGGCGGCCTTTGAAGCCAGTGGTCAGACCCAGAGCGAACCTGTGGTGCTGGAATTGCCTCAGTTGCGCAAGGACGGCAGCATCGTCTGGACCGAAGTCGTCAGCACGCTGGTGCGCAATCCCGACGATGGCCACATCGAGGTGCGCGGCGTCACACGCGACATTTCCGAGCGGCGCGCGGCGCAGGAACGCATCGAACGGTTGGCGCGTTACGACCAGCTGACCCGCTTGCCCAACCGCACCTACCTCCAGGAGCGACTGGCCGCCTTGCTGTCGGCGGCGCGCCTGCAGCGGCAGGCGCTGGCGGTGCTGGCGTTGGATCTGGATCATTTCAAGACCGTCAACGAGGCGCAGGGGCTGAGCACGGGCGATGCGCTGTTGATCGAGGTGGCGCAGCGTCTGCAGGCGCTGTGTGGGCCGCATGACGTGGTGGCGCGTGCCGCCAGCGACGAATTCGTGCTGGTGCTGGTCGACGTCGACGGCAGTACCGCAGCCCAGCGTGCCCAGGCGCTGCTGGAGGCGGTGGCGCGCCCCTATCAGATCCAGGGGGTTGAAATCGGGTTGGGGGCCACGATCGGCATCGCGCTGTTTCCGGACGATGGCGACGATGCCGATGAGCTGCTGCGGCGTGCCGACGCGGCCATGCACCAGGCCAAACAGACGGCGCGCAACTCGCTGCGCTTTTACACTGCCGAGCTGCAGCATCGCTCCGATCGCCTGCTCAAACTGTCCAGCGCGCTGGCGCAGGCGGTGGCGCGCAGTGAGCTGCGGTTGCTGTACCAGCCGCAGATCAGTCTGCGGGATGGCCGCATCGTTGGGGCCGAGGCGCTGCTGCGCTGGCAACATCCGGAGTGGGGATCGATCGCACCGGCGGAGTTCATCCCGGTGGCCGAGAGTTCCGGCCGCATCGTCGAAATCGGGGACTGGGTGCTGCGCGAGGCGCTGGCTGCGGTGCGCCGGTGGGCCGAATGGCCGGGTGCTCCTTACGTGGCGGTCAACGTGTCGGTGCTGCAGCTGCGCCGGCCCGAGTTTGCCCAGCGCTTGCGCGAGCTGGCCGAGCGTCAGGGTGTGGCACCGGGCCGGCTGGAGCTGGAGGTCACCGAGTCGGTCACGGCTGGCGAGGCCGAGGTTGCGCGGCAGACCCTGCGCCCGTTGGTGGAGGCGGGTTTCCCGGTGGCGATCGACGATTTCGGCACCGGCTACTCGTCGCTGGCCTATTTGCGGCGGCTCGGCTTTGCCCGCCTGAAGATCGATCGCGCGTTCGTTGTGGATATCGGACGCGACGCCGACGCCGAAGCCATCATCTGTGCCATTGTGCAGCTGGCGCACACGTTGGGCCTGACCACCATCGCCGAAGGGGTGGAGACCGTGGAGCAGGCGACGTTTTTGGCCGGGGTCGGCTGCGACTTGATGCAGGGCTGGCTCTTCAGCGCCGCGCTGGAAGAAGCCGACTTGGCGACGCTGGTGCGCAAGCACGATGCGGCCGGATGGCATCAGCGCTGGTTGGGCCCTCCGACGCTGGCTTGAGTCCTGGGCCTTGGGCCCGCGACCACGGGCGCAAGGGCGCGGCGTTGCTGCCACAATGCGCTGCCATGGAGCACGACACGATCCTTGAACCATCCCCGGGCGGCCCGTTGCTGCCGCCGCTGGAGCACGATGCGCAGCTGGCGGCCCTGCGCGTGCCGCCGCATTCGCTGGAGGCCGAATCCAGCGTGCTGGGGGGGCTGCTGCTGGACAACGGCGCTTGGGACCGCGTCGCGGACCTGATCACCGACAGCGACTTCTATCGCCCCGAGCACCGCCAGATCTTTGCCGCCATCGATGCCCTGATCGGGGCGGGCAAGCCGGCCGATGTCATCACCGTGCACGAGCACCTGGCCACGCTTGGGCGTGCCGACGACGTCGGAGGCTTGGTCTACCTGAACCAGCTCGCGCAGTTTGTGCCCAGCGCGGCCAACATCCGCCGCTACGCCGAGATCGTGCGCGAGCGCGCGATCCTGCGCAAGCTGATCAGCGCCAGCGACGAGATTGCGGCGCAGGCGCTGGCCCCCCGTGGCAAGCCCGTGGCCACGATCCTCGATGAAGCCGAGCAGAAAATCCTGTCCATCGGCGAAGAAGGCAGCCGCCTCAAGCAGGGTTTTCAGTCGATGGACAAGCTCGTGGTCGAGCTGCTGGACCGCGTGCAGGAAATGGCCGACAACCCCAACGACATCACGGGGGTGCCCACCGGCTTCATCGACCTGGACCGCATGACCGCCGGGCTGCAGCCCGGCGATCTG
>JANWZF010000252.1 GCA_025054905.1 Tepidimonas sp. | reverse complement strand
CTCCAGCCACCGGCCATCAGTGCCGGGCAGCCCAGGCCCGCGCGCACCATCGCCACCACGTGCGGCACGGCCGTCACCCCGCTGCCGCAATGCACGACGACGCTGGCCGGTGCACGCCCTGCCAGCAGCGCCTGCCACTGTGCACGCAACACGGCGGCAGCAAGATAGCGGCCGTCGGGGCCGAAATTGTCGCTGAACGGGCGGTTGAGCGCCCCAGGGATGTGCCCCGCGACTGGGTCCAGCGGCTCGGTTTCACCGCGAAAACGCGCGGCCGCGCGGGCGTCGACCAGCGTCAGGTCGGGCCGGCCGAGGCGGGCCGCCACTTCTTCCACGCTGACCAGCCTTACCCCCGGCGCGGCCAGCGTTGCATCGCCCGGGCTGGCTGCCGCAGGCGGCGCACCATGGGCCACCGCCCCGCCGGCGGCCAGCCAGGCGGCCCAGCCGCCGTCGAGCAGATACGCCTCGTCCCAGCCACACCAGCGCAGCATCCACCACAGCCGTCCCGCGATCATGCCGCCCTGACGGTCGTAGACGACCACCCGCTCACCCTGGCGCAGGCCCCAGGCGCGCAGGCGCTCGACGAAGCGCTCGCGCGTCGGCAAGGGGTGGCGCCCGCCGCTGGCGCAAGGCTCGCCGGCCCCTGCGCTCAAGTCATGGTCGAGGTGGGCGTACCAGGCTCCGGGCACATGGCCCTCGGCGTACTGGCGCGCCCCGGCGCTCGGGTCGCTGAGTTCAAAGCTGCAGTCCACCACCCGCACCGCGGGCGGACCCTGCAGCCAGGCCAGCAGGGTGGGGGCATCGATCAAAGGATCGGGCCAGGCGCGGTCGGGGTTCATCAGGCATGCTCCTCGGCAGGCAGGCGCGGCACGGCACGCTCGCGCAAAAAGGTGGCGGCCACGCCGCTGCCGACGATCAGCGCGATGCCAAGCCAGCCGCTCAGCGGCAACGCATCGTCGAACAGCCACAACCCATACAGCGCGGCAAACGCGATGCCAAAGTATTGCAGGTTGGCCACCACCAGCGTGGCGCCGCTGGCGTAGGCGCGCGTCATGCACAGTTGTCCCAGCATCGCCAGCAGGCCGATTGGCAACAGCCACAGCGCCTGGGGCCACTGCAGCGGGCTGGCGCCCAGCAGCGCCGTGCCGCCAAAGCCGACCACCGCAGCGGCCACCGAAAACCAGAACACCGTGCGGGTTTCCGGTTCGCCGGTGCGCGCCAGCGCGGCCACCTGCAGGTAGGCCAGCGCGGAGGTCAGCCCCGACAGCAGCCCGGTCAGCCCGCCCAGCGCCGCGGCGCCCTCGAAGGTGGGCCGCAACACCAGCACCACCCCGGCAAAGCCCACCAGCACGGTCAGCAGCAGCGGCGTCTGCTGCCGCAGGGGCTGCCCGGCGCGCTGCAGCAGCAAGGCTCCCCCCAGCAGAAAGGCCGCCACCCAGACACTGCTCATGTAGTTGAGCGTCATCGCCGTCGGCAGCGGCAGCACCGCGATGGCGTAAAACCAGCACAGCAGTGAAATCGTCCCGACGACGCTGCGCCACAGGTGCATCAGCGGCACACGCGTGG
>JANWZF010000255.1 GCA_025054905.1 Tepidimonas sp. | reverse complement strand
TCGCTCCTTTCGTGAGGTCGAAGGCCGCCTGCCTTGCCGTCCTGATTCGGGTTCGTCCCAATAGACGGGGCGGCGACAGCCCTGCGTAGATGCAACTGGGCGCGATGGTAGGGGGCTCAACATGCACCGTCAATACTTTAGTCGTTGCTTTTTATAACCAGAAGCTTCTTCGAAGGGTGCCCGAAGGGCTGTTCTCCATCGCCTTTGGGAGCTACCGGGCCGATCGCGGCGTTGGCCGTGATGAAAAATTTCCATGTCCTCCGTGTGGCACCCGCGTTAAACTGGCCTCACCGTGACCCTGCGCGCAACACCCTAGCCGGGTGGCGCAGGGCGCGGTTGGCCCGCACCGGCGGGTGACCCCGGTGCCCGGCCCTCTAGGCTAGGAAGCCATCCCTGGCTTCCGGCGGCGCGTGACGAGCGACCTCCGCGCCGCCCCACCCGGGCACGGCTCTGTGGCGTGCCAAGGCCCCGCGGGGTTCAGCCCGGCGGGGCCTTTTCGTTGGGGCGGCAACGGGGCGCGGCTGGCTCAGCCGGCAGTGGCGCGGCGCTGCACTTCGGCCACGTACGCCGCCCCATCGGGGGGGCGCCCCAGCTGCTGGCTTTCCCAAATCATGCGCCCCAGGCAGTCCATCACTTCATGGTGCGCCTGGTGCAGGCTGCCGCGGCGCGCGGCCAGCAGTTCGACGGCTTGCCGGATGCCCGCAGGCTGATCGATCGAGCACTGCTCGCTGATCGACAGATGCATCGACAGGTGCAGGAACGGGTTGTCGCGGGTCGGGTCAACCTTCTGCATCGAGGCCAACGCCGCCGGCAGATCGGCCAGCTCGGCGTGGTATTCGGGGTGGCGCACGATCCATTCCCATGCCAGCAGCTCCAGCGGCTCCATCGGCTGGCCTTGGGATCCTTTGGCGTACACGCCGCAAAAGAAGCGACGCACATCGGCTTGGCTGGGGGTGAACATGACGGCCATTGTCGCGCGTCTGGGGCCTTGTCATGCGCTGGACATGTTCATGGCCGGTCCGACAGCTACAGTGCGGCCCCATGCAGACCTTTCCTACTTTCGAAGCCTTGGAGGCGGCCGTGGGCCGCGAGGTGGCGCTGACCGACTGGCTGGAGATCACGCAGGAGCGCATCGACCGCTTTGCCCAGGCCACCGACGATCATCAATGGATACACGTCGATGCGGCCCGCGCCGCGCAGGGGCCGTTCGGGCGTCCCATCGCGCATGGCTTTTTGACGTTGTCGCTGCTGTCGCACTGGCTGGGCTCGTCGGTGCAGGTGCCCGCGGCGCGCATGACGATCAACTATGGGGTCAACCGGGTGCGCTTTCCGGCTCCGGTGCCCGTAGGCAGCCGCTTGCGGGCGCGGCTGTGCCTGCAGGCCTGCGAGCGGCCCGGCCCCCACCAGCTGCAGGCCACCTGGCACGTGACGGTGGAGATCGAGGGCGGCTCCAAGCCGGCGTGCGTGGCCGAAATGCTGGTGCGCCATTACGCCTGAACGCTGGGCAGCGGTGCGGCGCCGGCAAAGCCCTGCTGGCGCCAGGCTTCGAACACCGTGACCGCCACCGCGTTGGACAGGTTGAGGCTGCGCTGCTGTGGGCGCATCGGCAGGCGCAGCCGCTGCGTCAGCGCGAAGCTTTGCAGCACGGCTGCCGGCAGCCCGCGCGACTCGCTGCCGAACACGAACCAATCCCCCGCCGCCAGGGCGGTGTCGTGCACGTGGCGGCTGCCTCCAGTCGTCAACGCCCACAGGCGCGCCGGGTCCGGTTGCGCGCGCTGCACAAACGCAGTCCAGCTGGGGTAGCGGCGCACGTCAGCGTATTCATGGTAGTCCAGTCCGGCGCGGCGCAGCAGCTTGTCGTCCATCGAAAAGCCCAGCGGCTCCACCAGGTGCAGGGTGCAACCGGTGTTGGCGCACAGGCGGATGACGTTGCCGGTGTTGGGCGGGATTTCCGGCTCGACGAGCACGACATGAAACATCGGGAGGGAATTATCGGTCGGGCGGCTCCACAGGCGGCGTGCGCGCCAGCACCAGCGCGCGCACCGAGGCAGCCCCCGCCCGCAGCAGCGCTAGGCTGGCGGCCCGCAGTGTGGTGCCGGTGGTCATGACATCGTCCACCACCAGCAGGTGGCGGCCGTGCACCCAGCGCTGTGCTGCAGCAGGCACCTGCAGCAGCCGTTCAGCCCAGTCCAACCGGCCGGCGCGGTCCAGATGATGCAGCGCGGGGGCAGTCGGGCTGCGCACCAGCGCCTGCGGCAGCGCCGCGGGGGTGGG
>JANWZF010000236.1 GCA_025054905.1 Tepidimonas sp. | reverse complement strand
CCAGCATCGCCCGCATCGACGACGGTCAGGGTGACACCAAGCTGGTGCAGATCCTGGACGTCGAGTCGATCCTGCAGCGCGTGATGCCCAACGAGCAACTGGAGGTCAAGCAGGATCAGGTGGGGCCCAAGCTCAGGCTGCCTCCGGGGGCCGTGGTGCTGGCCGCGGACGATTCGTTCGTCGCCCGCAGCATGATCGAAGCCGAGCTCAAGGCGCTGGGCTTGCCGTTCATCATGACCAAGTCGGGGCAGGAGGCTTGGACCACGCTGCAGGAGATCGCCGCCGACGCGCGTGCCAAGGGGCAGGCTGTGGCCGAACGGGTGGCGGTGGTGCTCAGCGATCTGGAAATGCCCGAGATGGATGGCTTTACGCTGACGCGCCAGATCAAGGCCGACCCGGCGTTGCGCGCCATTCCGGTGGTCATCCACTCCTCGCTGACCGGGGATACCAACGAAAAGCACGTACAGCGGGCCGGGGCCGACGCCTACGTGGCCAAGTTTGCTGCCAAGGAGCTGGCCGATGCGCTGCGCCGCGTGCTGGCCAGCAGCGCCGAAACCATGGCGGCGTAGGCCCCGCGGGGGGGCCGGCTCAACGCGGCTGCTCGATCACCACGCGTCGCGGTCCGGCGGGCGGTTGCGGAAACCCGTCCAGCGCGGCTTGCAGCAGCGCGCGCCAAAGGGCCGGGGTATCGGCCCACGGTCCGTCCTGCGTGGCGCGGGTTTCATAGACCACCTCGCCACTGCGGCGGTCGCGCACGGTCAGCGCGACCTCGCGCACGTAATAGGGTGGGCGCAGCGACCAGTGCAGGCCCAGCGAGCTGACCATCCCTCGGCCGACCACCACCTGGCCATACGGGACCCAGCCTGGGCGCGGCTCGGGGGGATCCCAAGGGGCGTAAGGGTACTTGACCGAGCGCGCCACCAGCTGCACGCCCCACGGCACAGCGCTGGCGGCAGCACCCGCTGCCGCCTCGGCGCGCTGCAACCCGTGGCTGGCCAGCACCTCGGCGGCGATGGCTTCCAGCTGATCCTGTTCTTGCGCCGCTGCACCGCTACGTTGCGACGGCAAGCGCTCAAACACATACGCCTGCCCCGCACTGGGGCGCACTTCGGCGCGCCAGGCCGCCTCGCTGCGCACGGTGTGCTCCAGCCGCAGCGTGCTGGCGCAGCCGGCCAGCAGCACAGCCCAGGTCGCCAGCCAACCTGCCGCCCAAACGCGCCGCATGGTTTTCACTCCTGTGGGGTCAGCGCGATCACGCGCATCGGCACCGGGGTCGCCCCGGCGGCGGTGGCCACGGGCGGGTGGCGGTCGTCTTCCCCGTCGTCGGCCGATGCACCCAGCGGCAGCGCCTCGTCGTCGAAGGCGAGGTCGCCGTCCGCGTCGGGGCGCCCCGTGGCGCGCACGTGGGCAAAGTCGTACAACGAGCGATCCATCAGGTGGCTGGGCACGACGTTTTGCAAGGCCTTGAGCATGTTGGCCACCCGGCCCGGGAAGCGCTTGTCCCACTCGCGCAGCAGA
>JANWZF010000170.1 GCA_025054905.1 Tepidimonas sp. | reverse complement strand
TGCAGGCAGCGCCTGGCGCGAAAGCAGCAGCGCCGTCGGGCCCTCGCGCCGCTCGAGCGCCTGCGCCCAGGCGACCGCGGTCTCGACCGCATCGGCCGGGCGCCACACGTCGAGGTTGGGAATGAGCCGCAGGCTCGCCGCGTGCTCGACCGGCTGGTGCGTGGGACCGTCTTCGCCGAGGCCGATCGAATCGTGGGTGAAGACATAGACGACGCGCCTGCGCATCATCGCCGCAAGGCGAATCGCGGGCCGCGCGTAGTCGGAAAAGACGAGGAACGTGCCCCCGTAGGGGATGAAGCCGCCGTGCAGCGCGAGCCCGTTCATCACCGCGGCCATGCCGAATTCGCGAACGCCGTAAAAGACGTAGTTGCCGCCGCCGGTGCGGCCCACGGGGCGCGAGGCCTTGACGAGCGTCAGGTTCGAGCCCGAGAGGTCCGCCGAGCCGCCGATCAGCTCCGGCAGCGCCGCAACGAGCACTTCAAGCGCGTTCTGCGATGCCTTGCGCGTCGCAACGCTCGTCTTGTCGGCCGCTGCCTGCGCGACGAGCGCCTGCACCTTCGGTCCGAAGTCCCCGGGCAGCTCTCCCGCAAGGCGGCGCCGGAACTCGGCCGCGAGCGCCGGGTGCGATTTTTCGTAGCGCGCAAGCCGCCGCCGCCAGCGCGCTTCGGCCTGCGCCCCCCTGGCCCTTGCGTCCCAGCCGCGGTAGATCGGCTCGGGGATCTCGAAGGGCGGATATGGCCAGCCCAAGGCCTTGCGCGCGGCGGCCACCTCGTCCTTGCCAAGCGGTGCCCCGTGCGCCGCTCCGGTGCCCGCCTTGGTGGGCGCGCCCTTGGCAATGACCGTCTTTGCGATGACGAGGCTCGGTCTCGATCTCTCGCGCTTTGCCCGCCTGAGCGCCCGATCGAGCGCCTGCAGATCGTGCCCGTCGATCGGCCCGAGCACCTGCCAGCCGTAGGCGAGAAACCGCCGGCGCACGTCCTCGGCGTACCACTGACCGATCGAGGCTTTTTCCGAGTCGATCGAAATGCCGTTGTCGTCGTAGAGGGCGATCAGCTTGGACAGCCGCAGGGTCCCCGCCAGCGAGCAGACCTCGTGGCTGATGCCCTCCATCATGCAGCCATCGCCGAGGAACACATAGGTGAAGTGATCCACGAGGGTATGGCCGGGCCGGTTGAACTCCTGCGCCAGCAGCTTTTCGGCCAAGGCCATGCCCACCGCGTTGGCGATGCCCTGCCCCAGCGGCCCGGTGGTGGTTTCCACCCCCGGGGTGATGCCGACTTCGGGATGGCCTGGCGTTTTGCTGTGCAGCTGGCGAAAGCGCTTGAGCTCCTCGATCGGCAGGTCGTAGCCGGTCAGGTGCAGCAGCGCGTAGATCAGCATCGAGCCGTGGCCGTTGGACAGCACGAAGCGGTCGCGGTCAGGCCAGGCGGGGTTGGCCGGGTTGTGCCTGAGGTGGCGGTTCCACAGCACCTCGGCGATGTCGGCCATGCCCATCGGGGCGCCAGGGTGGCCGCTCTTGGCCTGCTCGACGGCATCCACCGCCAGCATGCGGATCGCGTGGGCCATACGGCGCGCCAGCTCCGGCGTCGGCGCCACGCGCTCGGGAAGGTCGTTCAGATTCATGTCGTCGTGCTCACTCGTCAACGGGGCGCGCGCGCTCAGGCCAGCCCCAGCGCGCGCTTGCGGCGCTCCATCATGCGCCAAATGAAGGGCGTGAAGATCAGCTGCATCGCCAGCTCCATCTTGCCACCAGGCACGACGATGGTGTTGGCCCGGCTCATCCAAGACCCATCGATCATCGACAACAGATAGGGGAAGTCAATGCCTTTGGGCTTGGCGAAGCGGATCACGCAGACGCTCTCGTCGGCGGTGGGGATGTCGCGTGCGATGAACGGGTTCGAAGTATCCACCACCGGCACGCGCTGGAAGTTCACGTGGGTCACCGCAAACTGCGGGCAGATGTAGTTGACGTAGTCAGGCATGCGCCGCAGGATGGTGTCCACCACGGCCTCCTGGCTGTAGCGGCGCTGGGTCTTGTCGCGGATCAGCTTCTGGATCCATTCGAGGTTGATCGAGGGAGCCACGCCAATGAGCAGGTCCGGATACTGCGCGACGTTGACCTTGTCGGTGACCACCGCCCCGTGCAGCCCCTCATAGAACAGCATGTCGGTGTCGGGCGGCAGGTCTTCCCAGGGCGTGAAGGTGCCGGGCTCCTGTCCATAGGGGGCGGCTTCCTCGTCACTGTGCAGGTATTTGCGGAAGCGCCCGCGGCCGCTTTCGGAGTAGGTCCTGAAGAGATTTTCCAGCTCTTCAAACAGGTTGGCCTCAGGCCCGAAGTGGCTGAAGTGGCGGTTGCCGCGCGCCTCTTCTTCGGCCATGCGCTGGCGCATTTCCTTGCGGTCATAGCGGTGGAAGCTGTCGCCCTCGATGATGGCGGCCTTGACGCCTTCACGGCGGAAGATGTTCTGGAACGTGCGCGTGACGGTGGAGGTGCCGGCGCCGGATGAACCGGTGATGGCGATGATTGGGTGCTTCTCGGACATGACCTGGATTCTCCTCGGGTGCTTCGATGAATGGGCAACCGCGCCTGGCCGGCTTCAGTCGCGAAACAGCGAACGCTCGCCAAACAGCGGGTTGTCGTCTTTCAGCGGCGCAGGCTCGCGGTGGTAGCGCTCGATGCGCTCGACCTCGTTCTTGCTGCCGAACACCAGTCCGATGCGCTGGTGCAGCGAGGTCGGCTGCACGTTGAGGATCGGCTCGCGCCCGGTGCTGGCGCGCCCGCCGGCCTGCTCCATGATGAAACCGATCGGGTTGGCCTCGTACAGCAGACGCAGCCGGCCCGGCTTGGTGGGGTCCTTGGTGTCGCGCGGGTACAGGAACACGCCGCCGCGCATCAGGATGCGGTGCGCCTCGGCCACCATGCTGGCGATCCAGCGCATGTTGAAGTCCTTGCCGCGGGGGCCGGTCTTGCCGGCCAGGCACTCGTCGACGTAGCGCTTGACCGGCGGCTCCCAGAAACGGCTGTTGGACGCGTTGATGGCGAATTCCTGCGTGTCGGCGGGCACCCGGATGTCCGGGTGCGACAGGAAAAACTCCCCGAGGTTGGGGTCCAGCGTGAAGCCGTGCACGCCGGTGCCCACGGTCAGCACCAGCATCGTGGACGGGCCGTACAGCGCGTAGCCCGCCGCCAGTTGCTGGCAACCCGGCTGCAGGAAGTCGGCCGCCACCACGTCCCGTCCGCTGTCGATGACCTCCTGGGGCGCGCGCAGAATCGAGAAGATGCTGCCCACCGAGACGTTGACATCGATGTTGCTGGATCCATCCAGCGGGTCGAACACCAGCAGGTATTTGCCGCGGGGGTACCGGGATGGGATGTTGTAGGGCTCGTCCATCTCCTCGCTGGCCATGCCGGCCAGGTGACCGCCCCACTCGTTGGCACGCACAAACAGCTCGTTGCTGATGACGTCGAGCTTTTTCTGCTCTTCGCCCTGCACATTGATGGAGCCTTGCTGGGCGCCGAGCACCCCACCCAGCGCGCCAAAAGCCACGCTGCGCGCGATCGCCTTGCACGCCAGCGCCACGTCCAGCACCAGCGCGTTGAAGTCGCCGCTGGCGCTCGGGAAGCGGCGGCGCTGCTCGATCAGAAACTGCGTCAGCGTGGTGCGTTGATCCAGGGGCATGGGACGTTCTCCTCGGGTTCTTCGAATCGTGGGGTCGGTGCCTTCAGGCCGCCGCCGCGCAGGCTGCGGCGTGCCACTGGCGCAGCGTGTCCAGCTCGACGCCGGCCAGGCTGTCGAGCACACGCAGCGCCCCGGTGAAATCGTGGTGCGCGGTGAAAACATTGCGGGTGATGACCGTCAGCAGGCCCGCGCCCCGGGCCGCCTGCAGACCGTTGGCCGAGTCTTCCAGCGCCAGGGCCTGGGCCGCTGGCAGGTTCAGGCGCGCCAGGGTCTGCAGGTACACCTGCGGGTGCGGCTTTTTGCGCGGCGCGGTGGAGGCATCTTCGATGACCTCAAACGCCAGCTGCCAGTCCGGCCCCATGGCGCTGCGCAGCAGCGCGGCGATGTTGACGGGCGAAGTCGTGGTGGCAATGGCCAGCCGCAGGCCGGCGCGGCGCGCCTGCTCGATCAGCTCCAGCACGCCGGGGCGCAGCTGCACAGCGCCCTGTCGCACCGCCTCTTCGTAGTACGCTGTCTTGATCTCGTGCAGGCGGTCGATCAGCGCGCGCAGCTCGGTGCCATCGATGTCCTGCCGCTCGGGGTGCACCTGCTGCCAGTAATGTCGGATGCGCTCCTTGCCACCCGAGACTTCCAGCAGGCGCGTGTACAGCGCCTCATCCCACTGCCAATCCAGGCCCTCGGCGGCAAAGGCCGCGTTGAACGCGGCCAGATGCACGCGCTCGGTGTCGGCCAACGTGCCGTCGACGTCGAAAATGAGGGCCGTAAGCATGGCAGGGCTCCGATGGACGCAGCGATGCGCTCACTATAAGCACGGGCTTACATAAGGTAAATTCACGATTTCTTGCCTTTGACTTAAGGACTTAATGAATCATGCGCAACGCCACCTTCCGCCAGCTGCGCATCTTCGTCGAGGTGGCGCGTCACCTGAGCTTTGCCCGCGCCGCGCAGGCGCTGCACCTGACGCCGCCGGCAGTGACGATGCAGATCAAGGAGCTGGAGGGCCACGTCGGGCTGCCGCTGTTTGAACGCCAGGGACGGCGCGTGACGCTGACCACGGCCGGCGAGTACATGCTGGTGTACGCCCGCAAGGTGCTGGCCACGCTCAAAGACGCGGAGGACACGGCCGCGCGCCTGAAGCGGCTGGAGGCGGGGCAGCTGACCCTCGGCATGGTGGGCTCGGCGCAGTACTTTCTGCCCGCGCTGCTGGCGGCCTTCCGCCAGGAGCACCGCGGGGTGGATCTGAAGCTGGTCACCGGCAACCGCGAGCAGCTGCTGCGCCTGCTGCAGGCCAACGAACTGGACGTCGCGGTGATGGGACGCCCGCCCACCGAGCTGGCCGTGCGCGCCGAGCCGTTTGCCGCCCACCCGCACGTCTTCATCGCGCCGCTGGATCACCCGCTGCTGCGCATCGGGCATCCGGCCCCGGAGGCGCTGGCCCCCTACCCCTTTATCGTGCGCGAGCGCGGCTCGGGCACGCGTGCGCTGCTGGAACAATTTGCCCAGCGCCACGGCCTGGAGCTGCGCATCGCGATGGAGCTGCCCGACAACGAAGCCATCAAGCAGACGGTGATGGCTGGGCTGGGGCTGGGCTTTGTGTCGCTGCACGCGCTCAAGCTCGAGCTGCAGCACGGCCTGATCGCGCGGCTGGACGTCGAGGGCACCCCGCTGGTGCGCGCCTGGCACGTGGTGCACACCCTGGCCAAGCTGCTGTCCCCGGCGGCCGAGGCGTTTCGCTACTTCGTGCTAGAGCAGGGCGAGGCGTTTTTGGCCGAACGCTATGGCGCGCTGCTGCCCCTGAGCCCCGCCGGCGGCTGAGCCGCGCGCCAACGCCGCACCGCCGCCCCGACCTCGGCGGCGTGGCCCAGCAACAGCACACCGTCCAGCCGCACCCGCTTCAGAGGTCGCTGGGCTCCGCTGCCACCCACCCACAGCTGCACCCCCGACGGCATCACGCCCCGCAGGCGCTGCACGGTCTCGACCACGTCGCGCGGGGCCGCCCAGGCACTGAAACTCAGGCCCACGACGTCGGCCGCCATGCGCTGCGCGGCTGCCGCGATGTCAGCCAGCGGCGTGGACGGCCCCAGGGTCACGCAGCGCGCGCCGGCCTCGACCAAATGGCACTGAACCATCAACAAACCCAGTTGATGCACCTCGCCCGGTGGCGTGGTCAACAGCACCGAAGGACGCGCGGCGCAGGAGGCCGCCTCGGCCACCATCAGCCCTTCGCGCAGCACCGCCTGCACCGTTTCGGTAAAAAGATGCTCCTGGTAGACCTGCAACTGCCCTCGTTGCCAAGCCAGCCCCACCTGGACGGCCAACGGCGCCACCAGCGCATCGACCACGCCGGCCAGCCCGTGCCGCCGCAGCGCGGCGCGCAGATCCTCGCGCAGCTCCTGCACCCGATCGGTCCGCAACCACGCCAGGGCCCGCGCCACCTCGTCGGTTGAGGTGCCCGCTGCAGCCACGCCGGGATCCAGCGCCTGCGCCAGGGCCTGCAGCTGGGGCGTCGGCAGTCCCACCACGCGCCCTGGGCGGTGGCCTGCGTCCAGCAAACGCCGGATCAGGCGCAGCCGGTCGAGCTGGATGCGGTCGTACAGACGGTTGCCGCCCGCATCGCGCTGCGGTTGCGGAAATCCATAGCGCCGTTCCCAGACACGCAAGGTGTCCTTGCCGATGCCGGTGTCGCGCTCGACCTCGGCGATCGTCCACAGCGGTGGGATCGACGCGGGGTCGGACGGGGGGCGATCATCGGCGGACATGGAGGCGTGGAACCTTGAGCTGCAAAAAAGCTCCATGCAGCATACAATGGTTTTGTCCAAGACAAACACGGCGGCTTGTCGGGCTGCCGATGGGGACGCATCATGCAAGTGGCCATCGTCGGCTCGGGCATCGCGGGCCTGGCTGCCGCCTATCGCCTGCATCAGCGGGCACACGTCACGCTGTTTGAGGCCGACGGCCGTTTCGGCGGGCACACGCACACGGTGGACGTGACGCTGCCGGACCGCCACGGGCAGCCGGTCACCTACGGCGTGGACACGGGCTTTCTGGTCTTCAACCACCGCACCTATCCGGGCCTGACCGCACTGCTGCAGGCGCTGCATGTGCCCACGGCGGCCTCGGACATGTCGTTTTCGGTGCAGCTGCCCGGCAAGGGCGGCCACGCCGCGCTGGAATGGGGCGGTGCCTCGCTGGCCACGGTGTTTGCCCAGCGGCGCAACCTGCTGCGGCCGCGCTTTTGGGGCATGCTGGCCGACCTGCTGCGGTTCAACCGCCTGTGCACCGAACTGGCCGAGTCT
>JANWZF010000168.1 GCA_025054905.1 Tepidimonas sp. | reverse complement strand
GGTTGAGCCGCTTTGCGCTGCTGATGCGCACCACCGATCCGACGCGGCTGGTGTGCATCGCCGCGCACGGCTTTGGCGGCGCGATCCAGCCGCGCCGGCTGCAGATCGCGCTGGCACAGGCCCCGCTGCTGGCCCGGCTGCTGGAGCAGCCGGGCGCATTCCTGCGTGTCGCGCCAGCCCAGGTACCCACCGCACGGGCCCAACTGGCGGCCCCACTGGATGGGGAGCTGCCCAGCGGCGGCGTGGCACTGGCCGCACTGACGGTGCGCGGCCGCGCCGCAGGGGTGCTGTGGGCCGACGGCGGCCCGTGGGCCCCAGCGCTGTCCGAGGAGCAATACCTCGGCCTCAAGCGCGTCACGCTGCATTTTGCGCGCGAGCTGACGCGCCTGCTGGTGCTGCAGCAGCGCCGCAGCGCCCCAGCCTCTTAGCGGCGCGACCCGGCAGGAAGCATGCCCGCCCCAGGCAGCGCAGCTTTAGCCCGCGCTGCGCCGCGCACGCCCGCGCGCCGCACCAGGGGCCCGCGGCTCGAACTCAAAGCCCACTTTGCCCGCCTGCGCATCCCACACCAGGCGCGCCTTGAAACGGCGCCGGGTGCGGTTGGAGACAAAGCCCTCCAGCCAGTCGGTGTGGCCCTCGCGCAACAGCTTGGCCATTTGCGGTGGCTCGATCGGCTGCTGCAGGATGGTGGTGGCGCTCTTGAAATCGCAGCCCGGCCGGGGCTGCTCGGCTGTGGCCACGGCACGGCGGCACACATAGTGATGACCCAGCTGCACCACGGTACTGCCGCATTGCGGGCAGGGTCCCAGCGACGGCAGCGCGTCCACGTCCACCGCCGCGGCGTCGTCGCCCGAGCCGCCGTCGTCCCCAAAATCGAACGCCAGCCGCCATGAACCGTCTTCGGCCTTCAAGCGCAGCTCGGCCACAAACGGCCGCCCGAGCTTGGAGCGAAATCCTTCCAGCGGCCCGAGGCGGTGCTCACGCAGCAACGTTTCGGCCTCCTGCGGCGCCAGGATGCGACCGCCCGGGGCCTTGGGCAGCGAAAAGCCGCATCCCGCCCCCTGGCCATCGGCGCCAGTGCAGGCGTAGCGGCGGTAGTTTTCCTTGACCACACCGCCGCACTGCGGGCAGGGCACGGCCAGCGTGGCGTAGTCCCCCGGCACGCTGTCGCGGTCGAACGCTTTGGCCTTGGCCACGATGCGCTCGGTCATCGCGGCGATGTCGCGCATGAACGCCGAGCGCGACAGCTGCCCGCGTTCGATCTGCGCCAGCTTGTGTTCCCACTCGCCAGTCAGCTCCGGGCGTGACAGCTCCTCCACGCCCAGGCCGCGCAGCAGCGTCATCAGCTGAAAGGCCTTGGGCGTCGGCACCAGCTCGCGCCCCTCGCGCACCAGGTACTTTTCTTCCAGCAAACCTTCGATGATGGCCGCGCGCGTGGCCGGCGTGCCCAGCCCCTTGTCGGCCATGGCCAGGCGCAGCTCTTCGTCTTCCACCAGTTTGCCGGCCGCCTCCATGGCCGCCAGCAGCGTGGCTTCGGTGAAGCGCGCCGGCGGCCGGGTCTGGCGGGCCTCCAGCCGCGCCTGTTCGGTGCGCACCGTCTCGCCCGGCTGCACCGCCACCAGCGGCTGGCCCTTGTCGCCGGCTTGGGCGCCCTCCAGGTCTGCCGCCGCCTCGCGTCCATAAACCGCCAGCCAGCCGGGCTTGACCAGCACCCGTCCTTCGGTTTTGAAGTGGTGCACCGCCTCGGACACGCGCACACGCGTGATGCGGGTGGTGACCCAAAATTCGGCCGGCGGAAAAAACACCGCGATGAAGCGGCGCACCACCAGGTCGTACAGCTTCTGCTCCGCCTCGCTCAAGCCTTTGGGCAACTGCCCGGTCGGGATGATGGCGAAGTGGTCGCTGACCTTGCTGTCGTCGAAGACGCGCTTGGTCGGCCGCACCCAGCCCTCGCGCAAGGCCTGCGCGGCGTAAGGCGCCAGGTGGTCCAGGTCGCTGTCGGCCAGCGCCTGCATGGCCTGCTGCACCGGGCCGAGGTAGTCCGACGGCAGCGCACGCGCGTCGGTGCGGGGGTAGGTCAGCACCTTGTGCTTTTCGTACAGGGCCTGGGCCAGGGCCAGCGTGGTCTTGGCCGAAAAGCCGTAGCGCGCGTTGGCTTCGCGCTGCAGCGTGGTCAGGTCGTACAGCAGACCGCAGGCCTGGGTGGCGGGCTTGCTTTCTTCGCGGACTTCACCCGGCTGGCCCTGCACCGCAGCAACGATGGCGCGTGCGCGCGCCTCATCCCACAAGCGCTCGGGGCGCAGCTCGGCGTCGGCGCCTTCACCCTGGGGCTTGCGAAAGTCCGGGTCAAACCAGCGCCCCGCATACGAGCCCGCCTGCGCCGCAAAGGTCGCGTGCACCTCCCAATACGGACGGGCGCGAAAGCGCCGGATCTGCTCCTCGCGCTCGACCACGATGGCCAGCGTCGGGGTCTGCACGCGACCCACGGTGGTCAGGAAGAACCCCCCGTCACGCGAGTTGAACGCCGTCATCGCGCGCGTGCCGTTGATGCCGACCAGCCAGTCGGCCTCCGAACGGCTGCGCGCCGCATCGGCCAGCGGGCGCATCTGCTCGTCGCTGCGCAGCTGCGCAAAGCCCTCGCGGATGGCCTGCGGGGTCATGCTCTGCAACCACAGCCGCTTGATCGGCTTGCCCAGCGGCTTGGGCTGGCCGGACTTGTCCGTGCCCGCGGCGTACTGCTCGATCAGGCGAAAGATCAGCTCCCCTTCGCGCCCGGCGTCGCAGGCGTTGACGATTTCGGTGACATCCTTGCGTCGCGCCAGCTTGACGATCGCGTTGAGCCGCCCCTTGGACTTGTCCAGGGGCTTGAGGTCGAAGTACGGTGGAATCACCGGCAGATGCGCAAAGCTCCATTTGCCCCGCTTGACCTCGTAGGCTTCGGGGGCGGTGATTTCCAACAGGTGGCCCACCGCCGAGGTGACGATGTAGCGCTCGTTTTCGTGGTAGTCGTCGTGCTTGTCGAACTTGCCCGACACCGGGGTGAGCGCGCGCACGATGTCCAGCGCCACCGAGGGTTTTTCGGCGATGACCAGCGTCTTGCCAGAGGAGGAAAGGTTCATTCTTTCTACAATGCTTGCAGCGCCAACAGGCGCGCGCGCCCGCGCGCGCGCCCACATGTCAACACCATAGCAAACTTCGCCCGCCCTGATCATGCTGCGCCCCGCTGCCGACCCCGCAACGTCTACCCGTGCGCTGGCTGCTCTGCAGGCCGGCGCGCAGGCCGCGTGGCAGGCGCTGGTACCGCATGAGCCGGCGCTGGTGGTGGAGGTGGTGCCCAGCCTCGACTCCACCAACGCCGAGCTGCTGCGCCGCGCCCGCAGCGCGGGCGGCCCGGCAACGCTGCTGGCTGCCGTGGAGCAGACCGCCGGGCGGGGCCGGGCGGGCCGGCGCTGGGTCACGCTGCCGGGAGCGTCGTTGGCTTTTTCGCTGGGCCTGCCGCTGCAGCCCACCGACTGGTCCGGGCTGTCGCTGGTGGTGGGCGTGGCGTTGGCGCAAGCGCTGCCGGCTGGGGTGCGGCTGAAGTGGCCCAACGACCTCTGGTGGCAGGGCCGCAAGCTGGGTGGCATCCTGATCGAGACTGCCAACACCCCCCACGGCCGCTATGCCGTGATCGGGGTGGGCCTGAACCTGGCCACCCCGGTGCTGCCGCCTGACGCACCGCTGCAGGCCATCCCACCGATCGGGTTGGACGACGTCTGCACCGCCACGGGCACCCCGCAGCGCGACCCTGGCGGCTGGTTGGCGCGGCTGGCACCAGCGCTGTTGCACGCGGTGCGGCGCTTCGAGGCCGACGGCTTTGCCCCTTGGCGCGCCCAGTTTGGGGCGCTGGATGCGCTGGCCGGCCAGCGTGTGCGCACCAGCGACGGCCTGGAGGGCATCGCCGAGGGGGTGGACGACGATGGCGCGCTGCGCCTGCGTACCCCGCACGCAGTGGTGCGCGTGCAGGCCGGTGACGTGAGCGTGCGGCCATGCTGAGAATCCTGGTGCTGGCGCTGCTGCTGGCCAACGTCGCGCTGGCGGCCTGGCAGGCCGGCTGGCTCGGCCCGCTGGCACGCCCGGCGCCAACCCCCATCCGTGAACCCGAGCGCCTGGCGCAGCAAATCGAACCGCAGCGGCTGCGCCTGCTCGATGGCGGCGGGCAATCGCCGTCGGTGACCCCGGCCCCCGTCGCGGTGGCCGAACCGTCGCCGCAGCCGCCCGAGCCCGCTGCGGCACCGGCCGCCGCGGCGCGGCGCTGTTGGCAGCTGCCCGCCCTGCCCAGCGCCCAGGCGCAAGCCTTGCGCCGCGCCGCCGAGAGCCAGGCCGGCCTGCGCGGGCGGCACACCGAAAGCAGCCAACGCGTGCCCGAGCGCTGGTTGGTCTATCTGGGCCCATTGCCCGATGCAGCGGCGCTGGCGGCGCGCCGTGCCGCGCTGCGGCAGGCCGGCCTGGACCAACGCAGCGTGGACGTGCCCGGCGTGGGCCCCGGGCTGGCGCTGGGCACCTACTCCAGCGACGAGGCCGCGCGCAAGGCGCTGGCCGAGGTGCAGCAGCGCGGCGTGCGCGACGCCCGCGTCGTGCGCGAGCGCGCTGCCAGCGAAACGATCACGCTGCGCTGGCCCGACCTCACGGCCCCGGAAACCGATGCGCTGAAAGAGGCGCTGGGCCCGGCGGGGCGGCAGCTGGCCCCTTGTCCCTGAAGCGCCGGCGAGAGCCGCATCACGGCAGCCAGCGCCACGGGCTGGGCACGTCCGGCTCCACGGCGTAGAGCGCCTCATCGGCCACCACGACGCGTGCCGTCTGCGCCCCGCTGGGCACCGTCCATCCACCGGTCAGGGAGCCAAAGGCCGGCAACACCAGCGCCTGCCGCTGCAGCACGAAGCACGGCAAGCGCAGACGCTCGCGTCCCGCGCCGCGCAGCACGGCCACCGGATGCACATGACCGCACAGCGCCGGTGCGTTGGCGCCAGGCCCCACCGGTGGCGCGTGCCGGCCGCACCAAGGCCCCAGCGCCAGCGGCTCGTCGACTACCTCGATGCCCAGCTCGGCCGACGGCACCCCGGCGTGGCGGTCGTGGTTGCCGCGCACCAGCACGATGGCCACCTCGGCGTGCTGGGCGCGCCAGCGCTTGAGCATGGACTGCAGCGCCGGCGTGTGGCCGCTGCGGGCATGCAGCCAATCCCCCAGCACCACCAGGCGGCGGGCATTCCAGCGCCGCAGCAGCCGCGACAGACGCCCCAGATCGTCTCCGGAGGATCCAGCCGGCACCGGCACGCCGCCGGCCCGCAGGGCAGCCCCCTTGCCCAGATGCACGTCGGCCACCAGCAGCGTGGCTTGCGCCGGCCACCAGACGGCGCGCTGCGGCAGCAGCCACAGCTCGTGCTCGGGCGCGGCCGCCAGCCCGACCCGCAGCAGCGGCGCCGCCCGAGGCGCGCTCATCGGGCGGCCTCCGGCACGCGGCGGCGGCGCGACGGTGCAGCGGCGGCACGCTGCAGCCGCGCCACCAGGCGCTGCAGCCGCGCGCTGAGGGTCTCGCTGGACAGCCGCTCGCGCAGGCGCTCCACCAGCAGCGCCAACCCCAGCGGGGTGGGCTGCTCGATACGGTGCAGCGCCAGCCGCTGCCGCTGCAGCCGTTGCAACGTGGCCGCCAGCGCCGGCACGTCCAACTCCTCGCGCAGCGCCTCTTCACGCGCCTGCTGCAGCAGCAGGTTGGCAGGGTCGTAGCGCTGCAGCACCTGCCACAGCAGCGTGGCGCTGGCCTGCAGCGCCCGCTCGCGCCGCGGCTGCCCAGGCAGCGGTTGCAGCACCAACCCGGCCACCCGCGCGATGACGCGAAAGCGCCGCTGCGCCAGCTCGGTGGCGTTGAGGCTGGCCAGCAGCTGCTGCACCAATTGCGGCTCGGGTGGCGGGCGCAGCCACTGGGGCAGCCACTGCGCCCAGTCCAGCGGCGTGGGGCTGAGCAGCTCCAGCCCCCAATCGTTGACCGCCAGCGACAGCGTGCACGGCATGTGCTGCGTGGCCTGCCAGGCCAGCCAGCTGGCCAGCCCCAGGTGGACGTCGCGGCCGGCCAGCGGGTACAGAAAGAGATGGCAGCCTTCGCGGTCCTGCAGCAGCTCGGCCACCAGCACCTCCGGGCCGGGCAGCGCCGACCAGCGTGCCTGCAGCTCCAGCAGCGCACCCGCGGCCTTCAACTCGGGCGCGGTGGCCGTGCCCTGGGCCACCTGCTGCAGCTGCTGCAAGATCGCTGCGGCCAGCTCGGTCGACAGTGGCATGCGTGCCCCGCTCCAGCGCGGCAGCACCGCCGCACCGGGGCGGGCGTCGCGCACCCAGGCCACGCCATCGTGCACGCGCAGCAGCTCCAGGGCCCGCCCCCCAAGCCAAAACGCCTGGCCTGGACGCAGCCGCGCGATGAAGCCCTCCTCCACCGACCCGAGCCGCCCACCCCGGCGCAGCCGCACTTCCAGCTGCGCATCGGCCACGATGGTGCCGATGTTGAGCCGATGCCGCCGCGCCAGCCGGGCATCCGGCACGCGCCAAATGCCCTGCTCGTCGGGCTGCGCCCGGTGGTAGTCCGGGTAGGCCTGCAGCGACGCGCCGCCGCAGCGCACGAAATCAAGGCACCAGCGCCAGCTGGCCTCCTGCAGCGTGGCGTAGGCGTGTGTCGTGCGCACTTCCTCCCACAGTTCGTCGGGACGAAACCCGCCGCCCAGCGCCACGGTCACCAGATGCTGCACCAGCACGTCCAGCGGCGCCAGCGGCGGGCGGCGCGGCTCGATGCGGTGCGCCTGCACCGCGGCCCGCGCAGCCGCAGCTTCCACCAGTTCCAGCACGTGGGTGGGCACGAGGGTGAGACGCGGCGTGCGACCCGGCCCATGCCCACTGCGGCCGGCGCGCTGCAGCAGGCGCGCCACGCCTTTGGGCGAGCCGATCTGCAGCACGCGCTCCACCGGTCCGAAGTCAACCCCAAGGTCCAGGCTGGACGTGCACACGACCACCCGCAGCACGCCGCGCTTGAGCCCGTCTTCGACCCAGCGGCGCACCTGCGCATCGAGTGAACCATGGTGCAGCGCCACGGTGCCCGCCCAGTGCGGCCGCAGTTCCAGCAAAGTCTGGTACCACCATTCGGTCTGCGCGCGCGTGTTGGTGAACACCAGCGCACTGCGGCAGTCGTCGAGCTCGGCGGCCACCGCCGCGGCCATCGCCGCCCCAAGGTGACCCGCCCACGCCAAGCGCTCGACCTGCGGCGGCAACAGGGTGTCGATCTGCACCGCACGCGGCTGCGGCTCCTGCACCAGCACGGCCCGGTGCGCGTGGGCCGGCCCCACCAACGCCGCCAGCGCCTCGTCGAGGTTGGCCAGCGTGGCCGACAGCCCCCAGACCTGCAACGCCGGCTGCCAGCGCCGCAGCCGCGCCAGCGCCAGCTGCACCTGCACGCCGCGCTTGCTGCCCAGCAGCTCGTGCCACTCATCGACCACCACCGCCTGCACCTGCCCCAGCCACTGGGGGGCCTCGGCGTGGGCGAGCAGCAGGCTGAGGCTCTCGGGGGTGATGACCAGCGCCTGCGGCCAGCGCCGCCGCTGACGCGCGCGCTCGGGCGCCGCGGTATCGCCCGTGCGCACTCCCAACCGCCAGCCCGGCGCCAGGGACGCCAGCGGCGCCTGCAGCGCGGCGGCGGTGTCGGCCGCCAGCGCGCGCAGCGGCGTGATCCACAACAGGCGCAGCCCGTGCGCGGCGGGGGGCGACGCGACAGCGTGGCGCGCCAGCAGCCCCAGCCAGACCGCGTAGGTCTTGCCCGCCCCGGTACCGGCGTGCAACAGCCCACTGCAGCCGGCGGCGATGGCCCGCCAGCAGCGGCGCTGCAGCGGCAGCGGCCGCCAACCCTGCGCCTGCAGCCAGTCCGCGGCGCGCGCGACCTGATCGGCTGGGTCCATCTCGCGGCGCATCAACGCTCCTGCACGGCGGGCTGGGCGATGACCCCAGCCAGCGCCTGCAGCGTGGCCAGCGTGTCAGCCTCGTGCACCGATTTGTCGGTGCGCCAGCGCAACAGACGGGGAAAGCGCACCGCGACCCCACTTTTGTGGCGCCGGCTCGGCGCCACCCCCTCAAAGCCTACCTCGAACACCAGCGTAGGCTCCACCGCCCGCACCGGGCCGAAGCTGTCGCGCGTGGTGCGCCGCACGATCGCATCGACGCGCTGCAGCTCCGCATCGCTCAGGCCGGAGTAGGCTTTGGCAAACGGTACCAGTTGGCGCTGCGGGTGGCCAGGCGGATGGCTCCACAGCGCCAGCGTGTAGTCGGTGTACAGACCGGCACGGCGGCCGTGCCCGCGCTGGGCGTACACCAGCACCGCATCGACGGTGTAGGGATCGCTTTTCCATTTCCACCACACCCCGACGCTGCGCGTGCGCCCCACGCCATAGGCGCCAGCACGGTGCTTGAGCATCAGCCCTTCGGCGCCCTGGGCCCGCGCCGCCTGCCGCTGCCGCTGCAGCACCTCCCAGCCCTGACCGGCCGGCACCGGCAGCTCAGGGCTCAAGTGCAAGCGCGCATCGTCCAGGTCTTGCACCAGCCGTTGCAGCTGTGCCCGCCGCTGCTGCAGCGGGCGGGCGCGCCAGTCCTGGCCGCCCCATTCGAGCAAGTCGTACGCCAGCAGCACGACCGGCAGCTCGCGCACCAACGCCGGCCCCACCCGCAGGCGTCCGAGGCGCTGCTGCATTAGCGCAAACGGCTGCGGCCGGCCGTCCCGCCAGACCACGATTTCGCCATCCAGCACCGTGCCCGGGGGCAGGCGTGCAATCAGCGCCGCCAGCTCCGGAAAACGGTCGGTGACCAGTTCCTCGCCACGCGTCCACAGCGCCTGCGCGCCGCGGCGGATCAGCTGCGCGCGGATGCCATCCCACTTCCATTCAACCAGCCAATCCTGCGGCGCGCCCAGCAATGCCGCCAGCTCTGTGGTCTCGTGGGCCACCAGCGGTTGGGCCAGAAAGAACGGATAGGGCTGCCCATCCCACGTGCCAGGGCCGGCGCCGGGCGCGGTCTGTGCCCCGACGGGGGCCAGCAGGGCCTGCCAGTCGGTTGCATCCGGGCGCGCGTCGGCCCGCGTGTAGCCCATCAGGCGCTGCGCCAACAGCGGCGCCGGCAGGCCACTCAGCTCCGCCAGCGCCTGGGTCAACACCCCCCGCCCGACGCCCACCCGCAGCGCCCCGGTGATCAGCTTGCCGTGCAGCAGGCGCTGCTCGACGGGCAGGCGCGCCCACTGGTCGGCCAGCGCCTGCGCACGCAGCGCAGGCTCCAGCGCGCGCAACGCCAACACCTCCCGCATCCAGGCCGCCAGCGGCTGCTGCTGCGGGCGAGACGGCGGCGGCAGCAGCAGCGCCACCGTCTCGGCCCAATCGCCCACGGTCTGATAACACTCTTCGAACAGCCACTCGGGCAGTCCCGCCAGCTGGCGCGCCACGGCGCGCAGCTCGCGCGTGGACACCACCTGGCGCGGCTTGCCCCCGGCCAGCAGGTACACTGCCCAGGCCGCATCCGCCGCACTGGCGCGGGCGAAATAGTGTTGCAGCGCCTGCCGCCGCGCCTGCGTGGAGGTCGTGGCATCCAACGCCGCGTACAGTTCGGCCAGATCCCTCATGCCAGCGACTCTGCGACAGGATGCTCGACCAGCTCCTCGTCCCCGTACTCGGTGGCCAGGGCGTGCGCATCGAGTCCCTGCTCTTGCAGGTAACGCACCAGCGGCGCCACCTGCCCGTGCGTGACCAGGACGCGCTCGGCGCCGGTGGCAGCGATGGCGCGCAGCAAGGCCGGCCAGTCCGCATGGTCCGACAGCACAAAGCCCTGCTCCAACCCGCGGCGGCGGCGCTGACCCCGCACCCGCATCCAGCCACTGGCTTGGCCCTCGGCAGGGTCGCCCAGCCGGCGCAGCGCTGCACCACCCTGCGCCGCCGGTGGTGCCACCAGCAGGGCACGGCGCAGCAAGCAGCGATCGGTCAGCTCGCCCAGGCTGGACACGTCGGACAGCGGCGCTCCCGCGGCCCGGTACGCGGCGTTGATGGGCTGCACCGCCTCGTGCACCAACAGCGGCCCGGGCCCGTGCGCACCCTGGCGCTGCAGCGCCGCCAGCACCCGCTGCGCCTTGCCCAACCCGTAGGCATACAGCACGCTGGTGCGGCCTTGGGCGGCGTTGTCGTGCCACCAGGCCAGCAGCTGGTGCAACACCTCGGCGGCGGGCGGCCAGCGATAGATCGGCAGCCCAAACGTCGATTCGGTGATGAAGGTGTGGCAGCGCACGGGCTCAAACGGGGTGCTCAGGCCGTCGTCGTCCAGCTTGTAGTCGCCCGAGACGACCCACACCTGGCCGCGATGTTCCAGCCGCACCTGCGCCGATCCCAACACGTGCCCTGCCGGATGCAGCGACAGCCGCACCCCGCCGAGTTGGACCGTCTCGCCGTAGGCCAGCGTTTGCAGCGTGAGGTCCGCCCCCAGGCGCGCGCGCAGCAGCGGAGCGCTGGCGTGCTGGGCCAGGTACGCCCCGTGGCCGCGGCGGGCGTGGTCGGCATGCGCGTGCGTGATGACCGCCCGCGCCACCGGACGCCATGGGTCGATGTAAAAATCCCCTGCCGGACAATACAGCCCCTCGGGCCGCACCGTCACCAGCGCCTCAGCCTGCGCCATGACGGCGCAGTGTAGCGGGCCGCAGCAGCGCCCGTGGCGGTGTGGGGATATATCGTGTCAGGCTCCTGCCTTGACTGCCGTCGGCCATGCCCTGCACCGCGAACCCTTACACACCGCCGCGGCCGCTGCGCCTGTTCGTGGCGCTGTGGCCGGATGAAGCCACTCGTGCGGCGCTGGCCGCCGCGGCCCAGCGCTGGTGCTGGCCCCCCCAGGCCCGCCGCTACGCGCCTGAGGATTGGCACGTGACGCTGCACTTCCTGGGGCCGGTGGCGCCCGAGCGCCTGCCGGAGTTGACGCAGGCCCTGGCACTGCCGTGGACGCCGTTTGCCTGGACGCTGGACCAGGCGAGGCTATGGCCGCACGGCCTGGCGGTGCTGGTCAGCCCCCGGCCCGCCCCGCCGTTGGCCGCGCTGCACCGCCGTCTGGGACGGGCCCTGCGGGCGCTGGGGCTGCCGGTGTCGGCCCGCCCATGGCAACCCCACGTCACGCTGGCGCGCCACGCCGCGGCCGCACAGCCTGGAGCGCCCTCCGCACCAATCCGCTGGCCGGTCGAATCGTTCGTGCTGGTGCACTCCACCGGCCAGACCTGCCCACGCTACCGGATCCTGCACCGCTTCGCGGCTGCGTCATCGCCCGCGGTTAAGATTGGTGGCAACCCGATTGTGTAACCCAGTTACCGGCATTTTGACGAGGAATCACCCATGGGCATGGACGTGATCGACTATGACATCCGCGGCGCCGAGATGCAGTTCGTCGAGATCGAGCTCGACCCCGGCGAGGCGGCCATCGGCGAAGCCGGCAGCCTGATGATGATGGACGACGGCATCGTGATGGACACGGTGCTGGGCGACGGCAGCGCCCAGCAGGGCGGTTTTTTCAGCAAGCTGCTGGGGGCAGGCAAGCGGCTGATCACGGGCGAATCGCTGTTCACCACCGTCTACGTCAACCAGGGCAACGGCAAGCGCCGGGTGGCCTTTGCCGCCCCCTACCCGGGCAAGATCCTGCCGATGGACCTGAAGGCCCTGGGCGGCACGCTGATCTGCCAGAAGGACAGCTTCCTGTGCGCCGCGCGCGGCGTCAGCCTCGGCATCGCGCTGCAACGCAAGCTGTCGGTGGGCTTTTTTGGCGGCGAAGGCTTCATCATGCAGCGGCTCGATGGCGATGGACTGGCGTTCGTGCACGCCGGCGGCACCGTGGTGCGGCGCGAACTCAGCGCCGGCCAGCTGCTGCGTGTGGACACCGGATGCGTGGTGGCCTACACGCCGCAGGTGGACTTCGACATCGAATACGTGGGCAAGATCAAGACCGCGCTGTTCGGCGGCGAAGGGCTGTTTTTGGCCACGCTGCGGGGGCCGGGCACGGTGTGGCTGCAGAGCCTGCCGTTTTCGCGCCTGGCCTCGCGCGTGTTTGCGGCCGCGCCGCAACTGGGCGGCCGGCGCGAGGAGGGCTCGCTGCTGGGCGGCTTTGCCGCCGGCGGCCTGGCCGGCGGCCTGCTGGGCGGCGACGACGAATGAGCGCCGCGACCCGGACCCGCGCGCTCGCCTAGCGCTGCGTGACCTCAAAGCCCGCGGCGCGCAGCGCCGCCAGCACCTCCTGCACGTGCTGCGGTCCACGGGTCTGCAGCACGAGTTCGATCTCCACATTCTGCGCGGCCAGCAGCGTGAAGGCGCGCTGGTGGTGCACCTGGTCGATGTTGGCCCCGGCCTCGGCCACCACGCCGGCGATGCGCGCCAACTGCCCCGGCAGGTCGCGCGTGCTGACCACCAGCCGCACCAGCCGCCCTGCCCGGACCATGCCGCGCTCGATGATCGAGGCCAGCAGCAGCGGGTCGAGGTTGCCGCCACACAGCACCAGCCCGACCCGCCGCCCGGCCAGCCGCTGCGGATATTTGAGCAACGCGGCCAGGCCGGCTGCCCCGGCGCCCTCGACCAGGGTCTTCTCGATGTCCAGCAGCAGCACGATGGCCTGCTCCAGATCCTCCTCGTCCACCACCAGCCAGTCATCGACATAGCGGCGCGCCAGCGCCAGCGTGCGCTGGCCGGGCTGCCCCACCGCGATGCCCTCGGCGATGGTGTTGGTGCCCTGCGGCCAGTGGCTGCCGGTCAGCGCGTTGACCATCGCGGCAAAGCGCCGCGTCTGCACGCCGATGACCTCGATGTCGGGCTTGAGCGCCTTGGCCGCCACGGCCATGCCGCCGATCAGTCCCCCTCCGCCGGCGGCCACCACCAACGCTTGCAGATCGGGCTGGGCCTGCAGCATTTCCAGCGCCACCGTGCCCTGCCCGGCGATCACCGCATCGTCGTCGTAGGGGTGCACAAAGGTCAGGCCCTGCTGATGCGCCAGCGCGTCGGCATGTTCGCGCGCCTGCTCCAGCGTCTCACCATGCAGCACCACCTCCGCGCCCAGCGCGCGCGTGCGCTCGACCTTGATGCCCGGCGTGAAGCGCGGCATGACGATCACCGCCCGCACCCCCCAGCGCTGGGCGTGGTAGGCCACCCCCTGCGCGTGGTTGCCGGCCGACATCGCCACCACGCCGCGCGCGCGCTCCTCGGGCTTGAGCAGCGCCAGCTTGTTGCACGCCCCGCGCTCCTTGAAGGAGGCGGTGTACTGCAGGTTTTCAAACTTCAGAAACACCTGGGCGCCGGTGATCTGCGACAGCGTGCGCGACTCCAGACAAGGCGTCTGAAGCACCTGCCCGGCCAGCCGTTGCGCGGCCTGCTGCACCTCGGCCAATCCGATCATCGTCTGCTCCTCGTGCGGGGCGGCCCCGCTGGCCGCCAACCGGCACCATTGTGCCGCGGCGCCCCGGATTGGCGCCTGCGGCCACCGTGCGCATGGCCCTTGCGGACAACCAGTCAGCCAGCATACTGTGATCATCGTACCGCCTCTTGCCTGTACCCGATGAACATTGCTGCCATCGACGCCTGGCTCGACCAGCACCGCATCACCGAAGTCGAATGCCTGATTCCGGACATGGCCGGGCAGGCGCGCGGCAAGATCGTGCCGCGCCACAAATATCGTCCGGCCGAGGGTCTGCGGCTGCCGATGGCGGTGCTGGCAATGACCGTCACCGGCGCCTATCCAGAGGAAGACTTCACCCCGGTGGCCGACCCCGACATGCGGCTGCTGCCCGATCCGTCCGCGCTGCGCCTGGTACCGTGGGCCAAGGAGCCGACCGCGCAGATCATTCACGACTGCGTGCGCTTCGACGGCACACCGGTGGAGCTGTCGCCGCGCAACGTCCTCAAGCGCATCGTGGCCGAATACGCACGCGACGGACTGCAACCGATCGTCGCGCCGGAAATCGAGTTCTACCTGGTGCAAATCGAGCCTGACGAGGACATCCCGCTCAAACCCCCGGTCGGACGCACGCAGCGCACCGAAGCCGGCATGCAGAGCTTCTCGATCGACGCCGTCAACGAGTACGACGACATCTTCGACGTGATCTACGACTGGTGCGAAGCGCAGGGCCTGCAGCTGGACACCCTGATCCATGAAATGGGCACGGCGCAGATGGAGGTCAATCTGGACCACGGCGAGCCGCTGGCGCTGGCCGACCAGGTGTTTCTGTTCAAGCGCACCGTGCGCGAGGCCGCCATCCGCCACGGCATGTACGCCACCTTCATGGCCAAGCCGATGCAGGGCCAGCCCGGCAGTGCCATGCACCTGCATCAAAGCATCGTGGACCTGCACACGGGCCGCAACGCGTTTTCCAACCCCGATGGCAGTCCGTCCGAAGCGTTTTTTCACTTCATCGGCGGGCTGCAGACCTACCTGCCGGCTGCGCTGCCGTTTTTTGCCCCCTACATCA
This sequence comes from Tepidimonas sp., assembly GCA_025054905.1. GTDB lineage: Bacteria > Pseudomonadota > Gammaproteobacteria > Burkholderiales > Burkholderiaceae_C > Tepidimonas. The sequence continues at coordinate 226 of JANWZF010000168.1, read as the reverse complement.
ACAGCTACCGGCGTCTGAGCCGCCACACCGCCGCGCCGATCAACCTCAGCTGGGGCTACGACAACCGCACCTGCGGACTGCGCGTGCCCAACGCCGGCCCTGAGGCGCGCCGCGTGGAAAACCGCCTGGCGGGCGTGGACGCCAACCCTTACCTGGTGATCGCCGCGAGTCTCGCCTGCGGGCTGCTGGGCATGCGCCAGCGCCTGCAGCCGACCGAACCGCTCAG
>JANWZF010000146.1 GCA_025054905.1 Tepidimonas sp. | reverse complement strand
GCCTCCGACGAGACGTACTCCGCCACCGTGCGCAGCCCCATGACGTGGCCAATCGCGTTGATCGCCTGCACCATGGCCAGGTCGATCGGGTCGCTTTCGATGTCCTTGACGAAGCTGCCGTCGATCTTCAGGAAGTCCACCGGCAGGTTTTTCAGGTACGCGAACGACGACAGCCCGCTGCCGAAGTCGTCCAGCGCAAACAGGCAGCCCAGCCTCTTGACCTCGCCGATGAAATGCGCCACGGTGGACAGGCTGGCCATTGCGGCGGTCTCGGTGATTTCAAAGCACAACGTGCCCGGCGGCAGCCGCAGCGTTTGCAGCAGGGTTTGCAGATCCTGCCGAAAGCGCTCGTCCGACAGCGAGGCACCGGAGAGGTTGATGGCATACCTGCCCTCCAGCCGTCCCTGTTGGCGCAGCCGGTCGCCCAGCCACGCCAGCGTGTTGCGCACCACCCACTGGTCGATGCGCGGCATCAGGCCGTAGCGCTCCGCCGCAGGCAGGAAGGCTCCAGGCTGGATCAGCTTGCCGTCCTCCTCCAGCCGCACCAGGATTTCGACATGCTGCTGGCCGTCGGTTTCGTGCAGCGGCACGATCGGCTGCGCATACAGGCGCAGCCGGTCTTCATCGAGCGCTGCCTGCAGCCGCGCCACCCACTGCATCTGGCCCTGGCGTTCCAGCAGTTGGCGGTCGTCGGGCTGGTAGACGTGGATGCGGTTGCGCCCCGCCTCCTTGGCGGCGTAGCAGGCGGCGTCCGCGGCGGCCAGCAGGGGGCCTGGTTCGCGCTCCAGCGGGCCGATCGGCACCATGCCGATCGATACGCCGATCGCAAACGAACGCTCGCCCCAGGCGAAGCGAAAGTCGGCGATCGCCTCGCGGATGCGCTGCACCACCGGCAGCGCGTGCTCGGCGTTGCAGCCCTGCAGAATGAGGCCAAACTCGTCACCGCCCAAGCGGGCCAGTGTGTCGGCGCTGCGCAGGTGGCTGCGGATCAGCTGCGTGACCTGGCGCAGCAGCTCGTCGCCGGCCACATGTCCGCAGGTGTCGTTGACGACCTTGAACTGGTCCAGATCCAGGTAGCACAGCACGTGCTGCGCATTGTCTGCGCGCGACAGCAGCTCGGTCAGACGCCGTTCAAATTCGCGCCGGTTCGGCACCCCTGTCAGCGCGTCGTGCGTGGCCTGGTGGCTGAGCTCGCGCGCCAGGTTCAGCGTCACCGTCACATCGTGAAACACGAGCACCGCGCCGAGCAGAAAGCCATCGCGGCTGCGGATCGGCGCCGCGGTGTCGATGACCGCAATGCGCTGGCCGTCGCGGCACAGCAGCAGCGCGTGCTCGCGCCGCGCTGCGGGAGGCTTGCCGAGCAGCACTTCACGCACGGGGTTGGGCAGCGCCTCGCCCTTGGCCTCGTCCACCAGGCGGTAGACCGTGGTCACGGGCTGGCCGCGCGCCTGGTGCGCGGGCCAGCCGGTCAGGCGCGCGGCCACCGGATTCAGGTACTGGATCAGCCCGGCCTCGTCGGTGGTGATGACACCGTCGCCGATGGAGGCCAGCGTGACCTGGGCCAGATCGCGCTCGCGCTGCAGCTGCAGCTCCACCTGCTTGCGGTCCGAAATGTCGCGCAGCACGGCCGAGTACAGCGTGCGGTCGTCCTGATGAAAGTCGTCGATCGACAGCTCGTAAAACGTCCGTGCGCCGCCGCGCGCCATGCGCAGCTCCAGCGTCGTGCCGGGTTGCGTCAGGCGCTGCAGCGGCGGCGGGCTGGCATGACCGGCGCGGTGCAGCACCTCCGGCAACGGGCGGCCCAGCGCCTCGGCCGCGGGTACGCCCAAGAGTTTTTCAGCGCCGGGATTCAGGCTCAGCAGCGTGCCGTCGGGCTCGAAGGTCAACAGCCCGTCGCGCATTTCGCGCACCAGCGCCAGCGTGCGTTGCGTGACCGCCTGCAGCGCATCGATCACGCGGTTGTAGGCACGTGCGATTTGGCCGACCTCGGTGAAGTCCTCCTCCGGCACGCGCCGCGACAGGTCGCCGCTGCGGCGCTGCTGCTCCATCGCGTCGAGCAGCTCGATCAGCTCGGTGCGCGCGCCGTGCTCGGCAACATTCAGGCCGCCGTGCTCCTCCTCGGGGGTGACGCGCAGGTCACGGTCTCGCACCAGCCACAGAAACAGCGCCGTGGCCAGCGTGCACCACAGACCGCAGACGGCGATGCCCAGCAGCTGCACGCCCACCTGCGCACTGCGGTCCAGCCCGGTGCCCAGCGCCGCCGGGTCGCCCAGCAGCCCCACCGCCAGCGTGCCCCAGGCGCCAGCGGCCAGGTGTGCCGGGATGGCACCCACGGCGTCGTCGATGCGCCGGCGCAGCAGCCACTCGTTGGCCACGGCCATCGCCAGCGCTCCCACCGCGCCGACCAGCAGCGAGGCCGGCGCCGACAGCGCGTGAGCGCCGGCGGTGACGGCCACCAGCCCGGCGATCAGGCCGTTGATCAGGTACAGCACCTCGAAGTAGCCGTGCAGCCAGCGCCCAAGCAGCAGCCCCGCCACCGCGCCAGCGGCTGCGGCCAGGGTGGTGTGCACCAGCACCGCTGGCACGCGCGCATCGAAGGCCAGTGTGCTGCCGCCGTTGAAGCCGAGCCAGCCAAAAAACAGCAGCAGCGCCCCGAGCATGGCCAGCGGCAGATTGCCCGCCGGAATCACTGGCGGCGGCCCTTGCGCAGGAAAGCGCCCGCTGCGCGGCCCCATGCGCAGCACCACCAGCAACGCCACCCAACCCCCGACGCTGTGCACCACCGTGGAGCCGGCAAAATCCACGAAGCCCAGCTCGGCCAGCCAGCCGCGGCCTCCCGCGGGCCAGGCACCGCCCCAGGCCCAGTGGCCCAACACCGGATAGACCACCAGCGACACCCAGGCCGACAGGGCCAGGTAGGCGCCAAAGCGCATGCGCTCGGCCACCGCGCCGGAGACGATCGTGGCGGCCGTGGCGCAGAACATGATCTGAAACAGCACGAAGCCGAGCAGCCGCGGTTCGTCGGACAACGACGCGGTCAGGCCGAACAGCCCCGTGCCGATCCAGCCCGCGGCGCTGGGCCCGAACATCAGGCCAAAGCCCACCGCCCAGTACAGCAGCGCCGCCACCGCGAAGTCCGACAGGTTCTTCGCCGCGACGTTGATCGAGTTTTTCGTGCGCGTCAGCCCCGATTCCAGGCACAGAAAGCCGGCCTGCATGACGAACACCAGGCCCGCGCACAGCAGCACCCACAGCAGATCGATGGTGGCCGACATCGTGGCTCCCTTGGACGGGGGTGATGCGCACCCCGACGCCGAGCCTGGCAAGCAAACGGCATGCCTGGATCATCCCGGCGGGGCGCCGTCTGGGGGCAAGTCCGCTTCGGCCGTCAGGCCTGCGCACGATCAGCCACTGGAGCCGCGATGCACCGCCATGGTGCATCGCCGTTCGCGCAGACTCAGCCCTCAGTGACGAACGGCGCGTGCAAAAAACCGCGAAAGCGCGCCCGACCTCCGCGCTGCGGTGCTGTGCTCAGCGCGTAGCGGGGAAAGCGCGCCAGGAAGCGTCCGATCGCGATGCGGCCCTCCAGCCGCGCCAGACTCAGGCCCGCGCACTGGTGCACGCCAAAGCCAAACGCCAGGTGCCGGTTGTCGGTGCGGCTGAGGTCCAGCCGCTCGGGGTCGGCAAACACGGCCGGGTCGCGGTTGGCCGCGCCGATGCCCAGCGTCAGCAGCGCGCCGGCGGGCAGGCGTACGCCGCCCACCTCGGTGTCGCGCAGCGCGCGCCGGTTGCCGAGCTGGTTGGATGATTCGAAGCGCAAAAACTCCTCCACCGCCGCGCCCAAGACAGCTTCCTGTTCCTGCGGTTGGTCACGCGTCGCCTCCAGCCGCGCGAGCAGCCGCGCCTTTTCCTGCGGCCACTCGTGCAGGCAGACCAGCGCATTGCCGATCAGGTTGGTGGTGGTTTCGTGCCCAGCGTTGAGCAGAAAGATGCAGTTGTGCAGCAGTTCGGTCTCGCTGAGGCGCTGGCCGTCGGTCTCGCCTTGGATCAGGCGCGTCAGCACGTCGCGTTCAGGGTCCAGCGGCCGGCGACGCCGCTCGGCTACCAGCCCGCGCAGGTAGTCCAGCATCTCGCGCACAGCGCGCTCGCCGGCTTGTTGCTGTGCTGGCGTCAGCGCTGGCTCCAGCGCCCCCAGGATGGCCAGTGACCAGCCACGCAGCGGGCCGCGCTCCTCATGCGGTACACCGAGCAGGTTACCGATGATCTCCACCGGGATCGCAGCCGCGTAGTCGTCGATCAGGTCGCCGCCCCCGCGGGCCTGCAGCCGGTCCAGCAGACCGTCGACCAGCTGCACCAGGCCCGGCTCCAACGCGGCGATCGCGCGGCGCGTCAGCGCCCCCATGATCAGCTTGCGTACACGGGTGTGCAGCGGCGGGTCGTTGAACACCAGGCTGGTGGTGTGATGCTCGTACAGCGGCGAGGCGGTGCCGTACTTCGGCGCAAACTCGACGTGCTTGTCGGAGCTGAACGTGGCCGCATCGCGGTACACCGCCACTAGGTCGGCATGGCGCGTCAGCAGCCAGCCGCCATCGGGCAGCGCGTAAACCGGGGCGCGCTCGCGCAGCACGGCATAGACCGGGTAGGGGTTGGCCAAAAAATCGGGGGGCAGCCGTCGCAGGTCGAAGTCGGCCGCGATGGCCTCGGCACGGTCGCGCGACATCGGTGGCGTGATGGTGTGCGGGTCCACCGCTGGGCGCGCCGCGGTCGGCGACAGGGGGCGGGCAGACGGGGTCATCGTCATCACGGCTGGCACCGGGGTCGTCAGGCTGCTGCCACGGTGTCGGTGCGCAGCGGTTTGAGCCAGCCATGCAGGGCTTGCAGCACGCCATCGGGCGCTTCGGTCATCAAGGCATGACCGGCTGGCAGTCGCACCACCTGCACGGGGACGCCGGCGGCCTGTGCGCGGTCGATCAGCGGTTGCGCGGCCTTCGGGGGGGTCATCTGGTCGCGCGTGCCCAGGATGAACTGCACCGGGCAGACCAGCGCGCGCGCCGCCGCTTCGCCGCCACGGTAACTGTCGCACGCTGCAAAGCCGCGGTGAAAGAGGTTGACCTGCGGGTTGCTGGCCAGCACGCGCCGCATCAGGGCGCGCGAGGCCCCGTGCAGCCAGGTGCCTGGCCCCAGCGCCGAGGGAGGGGGCGCCAGCGTCGAGTGGCTGAAGACGTTGACCATCTCGATGGCCTTCTCGGGCGCGTGTTGCGACGCATCCAGCAGTGCCGGCGAGACCCGCATCGGGAAGGCTGTGCCCACCAGCGCCAGCCGTGCCACGCGCGCCGGGGCCTGCGCCGCCGCCTGCAGGGCGATCAGCGAGCCAAAGCTGTGGCCGACCAGGGCAGCTTGCGGCAGCTGCAGCGCATCGAGCAGGGCGATCACGGTCTGCGCCGCCTGCTCGACGCTGGACGGTGGCTCGCCGCCGCTGCGGCCGTGCCCCGGCAAGTCGATGGCCAGCACGTTGAAGCCGTGGTGCGCCAGATAGCGGCTTTGCAGGATCCAGACGCTGTGGTCGTTGAGCACGCCGTGGATGAACACCACGGAGGGGCGTTCGGGATCGAAGGCGCGGCCGCCGGTGTACGCGTACAGCGGGGCGCCGTGGACGTCGATCAGCATGGTCAAAGGCTCCCCGGGGTCAAGCGGCTTTCTCGGCAGCCTTGAAGGCGCGCTTGAGGTCATCGATCAGGTCGTCCGGGTCTTCCAGCCCGATCGACAGGCGGATCGTGCCCGGCCCGATGCCGGCGGCGGCCAGCGCCTCGTCGCTCATGCGAAAGTGCGTGGTGCTGGCCGGGTGGATG
>JANWZF010000104.1 GCA_025054905.1 Tepidimonas sp. | reverse complement strand
GGCGGCGCCTTCGGCTGGCATCGCTTCTACCTGCACGGCTGGGGCGATGCCTGGGGCTGGGCACACGCCATCCCGACAGCGCTGGGCCTGTGGGGGGTGGAGCGGGTGCTGACCTACGGGCAGGACGACAAGCTGTCGTGGCTGCTGCTGCCGCTGCTGGGCCTGGGACTCGTGGTGGCGTGTTTGAGCGCGATCGTGATGGCCCTGCAACCCCCCGAGCGCTGGAACGGCCGCTACAACCCCCATCTGCCCGCCGACGCACCAGCCGGGCGCACCGGCTGGCTGACGGTGCTGGCGGTGGTGCTGGCGTTGATGGTGGGGGCCACGGCGTTCATGGCCGCGCTGGCGTTCAGCTTCCAGCGCTACTTCGAATACCAGGTCGAGCAGGGTTTGCTGCTGAGCCAATAGCGGCACAGACCTGCGATCAGCGCGTCAGCGCCGCAGTCAGCAGCATCCAGGCCGACAGCGTCGGCACCGCCAGCGCGGTGGACACCGCGGTGGCAGCGGTGACGTCTTCCTGCGCCACGCGGTAGCGCTGCGCGAACAAAAAGACATTGGCCCCCACCGGCACCCCCGCCGCCACCACCAGCACCGTCCACGGCAGCCCACGCAACCCCCAGGCCCAGGCACACAGCGCCACCAGCACCGGCAGCACGATGTTTTTGGCCAGTGCCACACGCAACGCCGTACCCCAGCGCCCGGCCAACGGGGTGTGCGCCAGGCTGATGCCCACCAGCACCAGCGCCAGCGGCCCGAAGGCCTGCCCCAGCAGATGCAGCGGACGATCGACGACGTCGGGCAGCGGCCAGCCAAGCGCCCCCCAGGCCAAGCCGCAGGCAATCGGCAGCGGAATCGGGTGGATCACCGCCGCGCGCAGCGCGCCCAGCGCCGTGCGCAGCACGCGTGCACGGCTCAACGCCGCCGCGCCACCGTCCTGCGCACGGGCTTCAGCCAGCTCCAGCGCCACCGACGCCAGCGTCAGCAGGATCAGCGCGTGGACCGCAATCAGCGTCAGCAGCGTCACCACCCCGGCCTGGCCATAGGCCAGCCCGACCAGCGCGATGCCGATCATCACCAGGTTGGAAAAGGTTCCCCCCAGCGCCAGCACGATGCCGCGCGGATGCCAACCCCAGGCCATGATCTGCAATGCAAACCACGGCAGCACCGCGCTGAAGTAGGCGGCGATGGGGCGCCAGTCCAGCTGCTCCAGCCGCACCTGGCTCATGGTGCGAAACAGCAGCGCCGGAATCAGCAGCACAAACACCAGGTTGGACAAATCCTTGACCGCCGCGGCGCCGATCCAGCCACGCCAGCCAGCCACCCATCCGGCCGCAATCAGCAGGAACACCGGCACCAGGGCCTGAAAAACGGGATGGTCGGCTACGATCACAAAGAACAGTCTAGCCGGACTCCAGCGCGACCCGTGCCGCCCACGTGACGGAACAAGCGGCACGTTCAGGCCGGTGGCTGCAGCCAGGCGGCAAACTGTTGGCGCAGCTTGACCAGCTTCGGGTCGATCACCGCCACACAGTAGCCGGCCCAGGGGTGGCGGTCGTGGTAGTGCTGATGCTCGGGCTCGGCCGGGGTGAAGCGGTGCAGCGGCTCGACCTCGGTCACGATCGGGTCGGGCCAGCGGCGCTGCGCCTGCAGCGCCTCGATCAGTGCCCGCGCCAGCTCGCCCTGCTGGGGCCGGGTCCAGTAGATGCCGCTGCGGTATTGCGGGCCGACATCGGCCCCCTGCCGGTTGGGCGTGGTCGGATCGTGCGTGGCGAAAAAGACTTCCAGCAGCACGCGCAGCGGCAGTTGCTGCGCGTCGTAGGTGACCTGTACCGCCTCGGCGCATCCTGTGGTGCCGGTGCAGACCTGCTCGTACGTGGGCTGCTCGACGTGGCCCTGGGCGTAGCCGCACACGGTACGCCGCACGCCCCGCAGCCGCTGCAGCACCGCCTGGGTGCACCAAAAGCACCCCCCGGCAAGCACGATCACGTCATCTTGCATGGCGCGCATTGTGCTACGGTGTGGTCACCATGACGATGTCGCTGGATTTTCTGGCCGTACCGTTGCTGATCGCCTCCGGCCTGCTGCTGTTGAGCCTGGTGGCCGGGCTGTTTTCCACACGGTTGGGCCTGTCGTTCCTGCTGGTGTTCCTGCTGGCGGGCATGTTGCTGGGTGAGGACGGCCCGGGCGGGGTGCCCTTTGAAGACTTCCGGCTTGCGTTCTGGGTGGGCAACATCGCGCTGGCGGTGATCCTGCTGGACGGCGGCCTGCGCACCCGCGATAGCACCTTCCGCACGGGGCTGCGGCCGGCGCTGGCGTTGGCGACCGTGGGGGTGGTGGTCAGCGCTGGCTTGACCGGGGTGGCTGCGTGGTGGCTGCTGGGGCTGGACTGGCCGCGTGCGCTGCTGCTGGGAGCCATCGTTGGCTCGACCGACGCCGCAGCAGTGTTTGCGCTGCTGCAAACCTCGGGCGTGCGACTCAACGAGCGGGTGGCCTCGACGCTGGAAATCGAGTCCGGGCTCAATGACCCGATGGCGGTGTTTCTGACGCTGGCGCTGATCGGGGTGGCCACGGCCGCCTCGATTCCGGGCTGGGGCCCCCTGGCCGCAGCATGGGTGCAGCAGTTCGTCGTCGGGCTGGCGCTGGGCCTGGGGTTGGGTTGGACGCTGGCCGCAGCGCTGCGGCGGTTGGTGCTGCTGACACGCCCCGGCGTGGGGGTGCGCGCACTGCTGCTGTCTTCGGGGCTGATGGTGTTTGCGCTGGCCACCTGGCTGGGCGGCTCAGGGTTTCTGGCCGTTTACATCTACGGGGTGGCGCTGGGCAATCGGGTGCGCGCCGCGGTGACCCCGGCGCTGACGGCCATGGACGGCTACGCCTGGATGGCGCAGGCGGTGATGTTCCTGCTGCTGGGGCTGCTGGTGACGCCATCGCAGCTGCTGCACACGTTGGCACCGGCGCTGGGGGTGGCCGCAGTGCTCATGTTGCTGGCTCGCCCACTGGCGGTGGCGCTGTGCCTGGCGCCGTTTCGGTTTCGGCTCCGGGAAATCATCTTCATCGCCTGGGTGGGGCTGCGCGGGGCGGTTCCGATTGTCCTGGCGGTGTTTCCGATGATGGCCGGGGTGCCGGGTGCAACCACGTTTTTCAATGTGGCGTTCGTGGTGGTGCTGGCGTCGCTGCTGCTGCAGGGCTCGACGCTGCCGTGGGCCGCGCACCGCACCCGGGTGGTGCTGCCCGACCGGTCCGATGCGGCAGTGGCTCGGCGCGTGTACGGCGACTTCGAGATACCTGGGGAAACGCCGATGGCAGCACTGTGCGCGTTTTACGGCTGGCCGCCGGTGGCCGACGAGCGAATGAGCGTGGCTCAGTGGTTTGAGCAGCACGCGACACAGCAGCCCATCGAAGGCGATCAGTTACGCTGGGG
>JANWZF010000241.1 GCA_025054905.1 Tepidimonas sp. | reverse complement strand
GGTGCCGGGCCGGCGATGAGCGCGCCTGGCGTGCCCTGCAGCGCGCCCTGACCGCTCACGCGGCCACCACGCGTTCCGCTATAGTCGGCGCGCGGCGCCCGACCCCATGAACGACTCCAACGCCCGATCCTCCCCCGATGCCGATGCGCTGATGGTGCAACGTGCGCTGGCGGGGGATGGGCGCGCGTTCGAATTGCTGGTGGTCAAGTACCAGCGGCGCGTGGAGCGTCTGATCGGGCGCCTGGTGCGCGATACCGATCTGGTGCAGGACCTGGCGCAGGAGACTTTCGTGCGGGCCTGGCGCGCGCTGCCGCAGTTTCGCGGCGACGCCCAGTTCTACACCTGGCTGTACCGCATCGCGGTCAACACGGCCAAGAAGGCGCTGCAGGAGCTCAAGCGCGATCCGATCGTGACCATGAGCGCGTTGCAAAGCACCGACGAGGGGGACGAAACTTCCCATCCGGAACAGGAACTAACCGCCAACATGGCCGATGCCGAGACGCCGGATGCGGTGCTGGCCAGCAAGGAGATTGCCCAGGCCGTGCAGGCGGCGGTGGAGGCGTTGCCATCGGAGTTGGCGCAGGCCATCACGCTGCGCGAGATCGACGGTTTGAGTTATGAGGAGATCGCGCAGGCGCTGGGCTGTCCGATCGGCACCGTGCGCTCGCGCATCTTCCGGGCGCGCGAAGCCATTTCCGCGCGTATCAAGCCGTTGCTGGAGCGTCAGTCCGGCAAGCGGTGGTAAGGCGCGATGACGACGACGGGATGAAGACGATGGACACGAAGACCAGAACCGGAATGGCGCTGCCGGCGGCCGAGGTGGGCGAGCCTGGCGTGGGCTGGTCGGCGCTGTTCGATGGGGAATGCACGCGCGAAGAGCTCGAAGCCCTGTTGGCGTCACAAGACGTCGTCCGGCGGGATGCCATCTGGGATACTTACCGCTGCATTGGCGATGCGCTGCGTGCGCATGACGCCGCACAGTCCCGTGCCGCTGACCCTGCGTTTGTGCGAGCCGTGATGGCACGCGTGCAGACCGAGCCGCATCCGACCTTGGCGGTGAGGCGGCCACCGCGTGTGGCGTTGCCGCCGGCGGCCAACGCGGCGTTGTGGCGTTGGCGCGCGCTGGCGGGGGTGGCGGCGCTGGCGGCCGTGGTGTCGGTGGCGTGGCCTTTGCTGCAGTCATCCGAGGGTGGGCCGGCGACGTTGGCGACGGCACCGTGGTCTGCCACGGCACCGGCGGTTGCCCCTGCGGCAGCGTCTGTGCCTGCCGGACGTGATGCGCAGCTGGAGGAATTCATGGCGGCCCATCGCGCCTGGGGCAGTGCCTCGGCTCTGCAGGCCCCGGCGGGCTTTTTGCGCACCGTAGCCTACGAGGCAGCGGGGCGATGATGGCGGTCGGGCGCAGCGTCCAGGACGGTCGCGTGCATTGGCGCGCGTGGCTGCGGTGGGGGTGGTTGGCGCTGGGCTGGCTGGCCACGCTGGCGGTGGCGGCCGAGCCCGCGGCGCCGGCGTTG
>JANWZF010000240.1 GCA_025054905.1 Tepidimonas sp. | reverse complement strand
GCACCGACTCCAGCCGCTGCTTCGGCACCAGCCCCTGCAGCGGCCTCCGCCAGCCCCGCAGTGGCCACTTCCACCTACCAGCTGCCCGTGGAGGAGCTCGCGCAACTGGCAGCCAGCGCAGGCTTGCAGTGGGTGCAGTCCGACCCGCAACGGGTTGCCGCGGCGCAGACGGCCATCGCGGCCGAGCCGGCTGCACCGCGCGTTGGACGCGAGCGTGCGCCGCGTGTCGACCTCGACGAAGGCCCGCTGGTGCTGGTGGAAACCCAACGCGATCTGCGCACGCTGCGTTTTCCCTTCGATCACACTTGAGCCACGCGGGCCGCGCCGGGCGCTTGACCTGGATCAACGCCTGGCACCCGCAGCGCCTCTACGCTTGCCGACACGATGGCTGTTTCCGAATCCGAGGTGTTCCCCGACGTCCCGCCGCTGCACTGGAGCGATGAGCTGGCCAGCGGTGACGCCCGCATGGACGAAACCCACCGGGAATTCGTCGAGCAGCTGGCCGCCCTGCGGGCCTTGCCCGTGCAGCAGCAGCTCGAACCCTACCGGGCCCTGATCGCGCACACCGAGGAACACTTCGCGCGGGAGGAACGCTGGATGGTGGCGGTGGGCTTTGCCGCGGACAACTGCCACGCCCACCACCATCGGGAGATCCTCGACATGATGCGCGCGGTGGAGCGCCACTACCTCGACGGCGACCACGACATCATCGCGCGCATGGCAGCTGCGCTGGCCGAGTGGTTTCCGATGCACGCGCAAACGATGGATGCCGGCCTGGCGCAACACATGCGCGCGGTCGGCTTTGATTCGCGCACCGAAACGCTGGCCGACCCCAGCCGGGTGCGGCCGGCGACGATGACCGGCTGCGGCAGCGTGCACTGCAGCTGAGGGGGCTGGCCTGGCCAACTTTCACGGCGCGTCGGCGCGTTTTCACGTGCACGTGCGCGCCGGCGCCGCTACGATGGCGCGCAGCATCCGCCATGAGGAGACTGCTGCGATGACCGTCATCACCTGCATCGAAGATCTGCGCCAGCTGGCCCGCCGACGCGTGCCGCGCATGTTCTACGACTACGCCGACAGCGGGGCCTGGACCGAAAGCACCTACCGGGCAAATCAGGAGGACTTCCAGCCGATTCGGCTGCGTCAGCGCGTGGCCGTGCCGATGGAGCCGCGCAGCACCCGCACCACGATGGTGGGCCAACCGGTGGCCATGCCGGTGGCATTGGCTCCCACGGGCCTGACCGGCATGCAACACGCCGACGGCGAAATCCTGGCCGCGCGCGCGGCTCAGCGCTTTGGGGTGCCGTTCACGCTGTCGACGATGAGCATCTGCTCCATCGAAGACGTCGCCGAACACGCCGGCCCGGGGTTCTGGTTCCAGCTCTATGTGATGCGCGACCGCGATTTCGTCGCGCGCCTGATCGACCGCGCCAAAGCTGCCGGCTGCAGTGCGCTGGTGCTGACGTTGGACCTGCAGATCCTGGGGCAGCGCCACAAGGATTTAAAAAACGGCCTGTCGGCCCCGCCCAAGCCGACCCTGGCCAACCTGCTGAACCTGGCCACCAAACCGCGCTGGTGCTGGCACATGCTGCGCACGCCGCGGCGCCAGTTCGGCAACATCGTCGGTCACGTCAAGGGGGTCGACGACATAAGCAGCCTGTCGGCGTGGACGCAGCAGCAGTTCGACCCGACGCTGTCGTGGCGCGATGTCGAATGGATCAAGAACCGCTGGGGCGGCAAGCTGATCCTGAAGGGCATCATGGATCCGGAGGATGCGCGCCTGGCGGTGCAAAGCGGCGCCGACGCGATCGTCGTCAGCAACCACGGCGGCCGCCAGCTCGATGGCGCCGAGTCCACGATCCGGGCGCTGCCCCGCATCGTGGCTGCGGTGGGCGGCCAGATCGAAATCCACATGGACAGTGGCATCCGCAGCGGCCAGGATGTGCTCAAGGCCCGTGCGCTGGGCGCGCGCGGCACCTACATCGGCCGGGCCTTCCTGTGGGGGCTGGGCGCGCTGGGCGAGGCCGGGGTGACCAAGGCACTGGAGATCCTGCACAAGGAGCTGGAGCTGACCATGGCCTTCACCGGCCACACGGACATCGAAACGGTCGACCGCTCGGTGCTGATCCCCGGCACGTTTCCCACCGCCTAAAGGCTTTCCCCAACCAAGCGGCCCCTTTGCAGGGGCCGCATTCATGTCACGCCGCTCGGGGCCTGCGCGCGGGAATAAGCTGCGCGCAGGCCACTGCCTCACAGCACCACGCCGGGGTTTTTCTCCATGCCGATCAGCTTGGGCTGGTTCAGCTTGAGCTTGCCGATCACCTTCTTGTCGCGCAGGTACTTGCCAACCACATCCCAGATCGGTTCGGCCGTACCCTGCACGCCTTCCTGCACCGAGGCCCAACCCGCCACCTTGTACTTCTTGTCGGCCTCCATCGGCTTGCCGCGGATCATCAGGTTCTGGATCCGCTTGCCCATCGGCGCGGCCGGGTCGATCGTGTACTCGATGCCGCCCACCCGCACCATGTCGCCACCTTGCTGGAAGTACGGATCGGGGTTGAAGATGTTGTCCGCCACGTCTTCCATGATCTCCTTGATCTGCGCACCGGTGAAGGTGTTGAGCGTGGTGGTCGGGTACGTGATGGCCATCTGATCCATCATGCGCTCGAAGGTGATGACGTCACCCGGCAGCAGGCTGGTGCCCCAACGCACGCCCGGCGAAAACGCCGCATCGGCCCCCTTGACCTCCATCAGCGCCTCGCAGATCAGCTGATCCCAGGTGCCGTTGAAGTTGCCACGGCGGTACAAAAGCCCCTCGGTGACGGCGAGCTTTTCCTCCAGCTTGGCTTTGTACGGCGCGCGCACTTTCTCGATGTAGGCCTGCATTTCTTTGTCGGCCGGCAGCAGGTTGGCAAACACCGGCAGCAGCCGATACTGGTAGCCTTGGACTTTGCCGCCGCGCACGTCGAAGTCCAGCACGCCGAGAAACTTGCCATTGGAGCCGGCGTTGGTCACCAGGGTCTGGCCGCCGCCGTTCTTGACGATCACTGGCGCGGGCATGCCGTCGTGCGTATGGCCCCCAAGAATGGCATCGATGCCGCGCACACGCGACGCCATCTTGATGTCGACGTCCATGCCGTTGTGCGACAGCACCACGACCACCTGGGCTCCCTTGGCGCGCACCTCGTCGACCATCTTTTGCATGTGGTCATCGCGGATGCCGAAGGTCCAGTCCGGCACCATGTAGCGCGGGTTGGCGATCGGCGTGTACGGGAAAGCCTGACCGATGATGGCCACCGGCACCCCGTTTTGCTCCTTGATCACGTACGGCTCGAACACCAGCTCTTCAAAGTCGGCCGTCCTGACGTTGTGGGCGATGAAGTCGATGTGGCCTTTGAAATCCTTCTCAACGACTTCCTTGACGCGCTGGGCCCCGAACGTGAACTCCCAGTGCGGGGTCATGATGTTGACGCCCAGCAGCTTGCAGGCATCGACCATGTCCTGCGCGTTGGTCCACAGCGACGTGGCCGAGCCCTGCCAGGTATCGCCCCCGTCGCACAGCAGCGCGTGGGGACGGTCGGCCTTGAGCATCTTGACCAGCGTGCGCAGGTGCGCAAAGCCCCCGACCTTGCCGTAGGTCTTGGCCGCGCGCTCGAAATTCAGATAGGTAAAAGCGTGGGCGGCGGCGGTGCCGGGCTTGATCCCGAAATATTTCAGCAGATGCTCCCCGACCACGTGCGGGGCGCGGCCGAACGCTTCCCCCAGGCCGATGTTGACGTTGGGCTCGCGGAAATAAATCGGCATCAGCTGCGCGTGGCAGTCGGTGAAATGCAAAAAGCTGACGTTGCCGAATTTGGGAACGTGGTACAGGCGCTCGCCGGCACCGGGCTTGGCCGCCAGCGCATCTTCGGAGGCAATGGCCATGCCAGAGGCACTGGCCACCGCCAGCACCTGCAAAAATTCTCGACGGCTGAAACTCATGGATGCAAACTCCTCTGGAGGATGGGGATCGTTGGCGGGCCGGCACAGCCAACGCAAAAGGGCCAGCGCGCCACTGGGTGGCGCCGACTGGCCCCTGCTTGGCACGCACGCCGCGCCCGCACGCGCAGCGCAGGTCGCAGCGCCGCGATCACTGCGCCATCAGGCGATGGTGGCCTCGTCGGTGCGGGAGCCGCCCTTGTTGTCGGTCCACTTCACCACCACCTTGTCGCCCTTGGCGCCACCCTTGAACTTGAAGCTCAGAAACGGGTTCTGCGACACCGCCCCGCTCCAGGCCGCCTT
>JANWZF010000021.1 GCA_025054905.1 Tepidimonas sp. | reverse complement strand
TCTTCAACCGCATCGTCATCATGGAACAGCCGCTGCGCAACGTCCGACCCAACATCGTCCAGTCGATCCGCGCATTCACGGTCAAAGACCTGCAGGCCGCCGCCGAGGCGCTGGGCCATCACTTCCTGTACGCCAACCTGGCCACGGCGCTGAACAAGCAGGACATCCTGGAGCTGATCTCGTCGCAGTTCCAGCTGCCGCCGCACAACGGCAAGAACCTGGATGCGTTGTACGACTGCCTGACCGACACGGTGTACAAATCCGGCCCGCAAACTGGCTTCATCGTCGTGCTGGAACACATCCCGACCAGCCCGAAGTTCGACAAGGAAGCGCGCGAGCAGCTGCTCGACGTCTTTCGCGATGTGGCCGATTTCTGGGCTGAACGCAAGGTGCCGTTCCGCTGCTTCTACTCGTTTTCGGTGGCGCGCGCGCCCAAGCCGGCCGATCTGGAGCAGGCCGACGAGCCGTTGCTGACCGACAAGCTGGTGGACGTCAGCCCCCAGGCGCTGCGCATGAGCAGCCCGTTCAACGCCGGCTATTGGCTCAGCGCCGCCTGAGCCGCTGCGCCGCCGGCTTGCACGCGCGGGGGCAAGGTTGCCTGGCGTAGAAGCCGGCCAACGCTGGCTCAGTGGCTGGGCCCCAGCCCCTGGGCCAGTGCGACGTACTCGGCCACCGGCACCTCCTCGGCGCGGCGCTGCAGATCGAAGGTGCCGGTAAAGCCCCGGGCCTGCAGCCAGGGGCCCAGCGTGTGGCGCAGCCGTTTGCGCCGCTGGGAAAACGCCACCTGCACCAATTCCTCCAGCAGCCCGGGGTGCAACGGCGCAGGCTGCGGCCACGGCTGCATGCGCACCACAGCGCTGTCCACGCGCGGCGGCGGCGTGAAGGCCGCAGGCGCGACGTCCAGCACGCACTCCATCGCGTAGCGCCATTGCAGCATCACGCTCAGCCGTCCGTAGGCCGCGCTGCAGGGGGCAGCCAGCATGCGCTGCACCACCTCCTTTTGCAGCATGAAGTGCTGATCCTGCACCCGCTCGGCCCAGCGCATCAGGTGAAACAGGATCGGCGTGGAGATGTTGTAGGGCAGGTTGCCCACCACGCGCAGCTTGCGTGGCGCCCAGCGATCGGCCAGCTGGCCGAAGTCCACCGTCAGTACATCGGCCTGCACCACCGTCAGCTCGGGCAGCCGCGCCAACCGTGCGGCCAGGTCGCGGTCCAACTCGACCACCGTCAGCCGGTGCAGGCGCTCCAGCAGCGGCTGGGTCAGTGCCCCCAGCCCGGGCCCGATTTCGACCATCGGGTCGTCCGCCTCCGGATCGATGGCGCGCACGATCGCGTCGATGACGGCCGGATCGCTCAAAAAATGCTGACCGAAGCGCTTGCGCGCGCGGTGACCGTCCAGGGTGGCGCAAGAGGGCTTCTTCACGGCGCCGGTTCGCGGATTTCGACGTAGGCACGTGCGCGTGCATCGCGGGCCAGCTCGGCCAACGCCTCGTCGGCCTTGCGCTGGCGCAGCAGCGCCCGCACCGCTTCGCGCTGTTCGCGCGCGCTGCGCGGCACCTCGCGGCGTTGCAGCACTTCGATCAGATGCACGCCAAAACGCGTGACCACGGGCTCGGACAGCTGCCCCGG
>JANWZF010000326.1 GCA_025054905.1 Tepidimonas sp. | reverse complement strand
CCACGGCCGGCGCTTGCGCGTGATTGAACGTCGGCTGCCGGACGGCTACACTGTCGGATTGCGTATCGATGTGACCGAGCTGGAGCGCGCGCGTGCCGAAGCGGAGGAAAACCGCCAGCTGCTCGTCAGCGCGCTGGAGGCCGTCGGAGCAGCGCTGTCAGTGTTCGACGCGCAGGAGCGGCTGGTGTGGGCCAACGAGCGCTTCTATGCCCTGCACCCGCAGCTGGCCGACATCCTGCGCCCGGGCGTGACGTTCGAGACCTTCATCCGCACCGGGGTGGCGCGCGGTGGCATCGATCTGCAAGGGCAGGAACCGCAAGCCTGGCTGGCGCAACGGCTGGCGGATTTTCGCGCCGGCACCACCGACCGCGTGGTGCACCGGCCCAACGGACAGGCGTTGCGCATCGTCGAGCGCCTCACCCCCAGCGGACTGCACGTCGGCCTGCGCTACGACGTCACCGACCTCGAAAACGCCCGCCGCGCCGCGGAGGAGGCCAGCCGTGCCAAGAGCCAGTTCGTGGCCAACATGAGCCACGAGATCCGCACGCCGATGAACGCGGTGCTGGGCATGCTGCAGTTGCTGCTGGGCACGGCGCTGGATGCACGCCAGCGCGACTACGCCGAAAAAGCCGAAGCGGCGGCCAAATCGCTGCTGGGCATCATCAACGACATTCTGGACTTCTCCAAGATCGAGGCGGGCAAGCTGGAGCTGGACCCCGAGCCGTTTGCGCTGGACCGGCTGTGGCGCGACCTGTCCACGATCATGGCGGCCAACCTGAAGGGCAAGCGGCTGGAGCTGCTGTTTGATCTCGATCCGGCGTTGCCGCGCGTGCTGGTGGGCGATGCGATGCGGCTGCAGCAGGTGCTGATCAACCTGACCGGCAACGCCATCAAGTTCACCGCTGCTGGCAGCGTCACGGTGCAGGCGCGGCTGCTGGCGCGCCACGTCGAGCCTGACGGCCGCGAGCGGGTGCGGCTGCGGCTGGCGGTCATCGACACCGGCATCGGCATCGCGCCCGAGGCGCAGGCGCGGCTGTTTTCGGCGTTCACCCAGGCCGAAAGCTCCACCACGCGCCGCTTTGGCGGCACGGGCCTGGGGCTGGCGATCAGCCAGCGTCTGGTGCAGATGATGGGCGGCACCATCACCGTGACCAGCGCCCCGGGGCAGGGCAGCACGTTTGCGTTCGACATCGAGCTGCCGGTGGCGCACGCGGTGCCTGCGGCGCTGGCGGCCGACGCCGTGCCACAGGATCTGCAGGATCTGCGTTGCCTGGTGGTGGACGACCACCCGCTGGCGCGCCAGCTGCTGTGCGCGGCGGTGCAGCAGCTGGGTTGGCGCTGCACCGCGGTGGCCGATGCCGAGGCGGCGCTGCAACAGGTACGCGCGGCCGAGCCCCCCTTCGATGCGGTCTTTGTCGACTGGTCGCTGCCGGGCATGGACGGACTGGCGCTGGCGCTGGCGTTGCGCCAGGATGTACCGCCGCCGCAGCGCGCCGCCATCGTCATGGTCACCGCCAGCGGCCGCGAGGTGCTGGCCCAGGTCCCGCCCGAGCGCCAGGCGGCGCTGGACGGGTTTTTGGTCAAGCCGGTGACGGCCTCGATGCTGCTGGAGGCGGTGCGCGCCGCGCGTGCGGCGGCGCAAGGGCAGGCTGTGGTGCAGGTTGCCCCCAGCGCCGGCCAGCGGCTGGCCGGCATGCGCGTGCTGGTGGTGGAGGACAATGCCATCAACCAGCAGGTGGCGCGTGACCTGCTCAGGCGCGAGGGCGCCGAGGTGACGCTGGCCGAGCATGGCCAGCAGGCCCTGGACCTGCTGGGCAAGCACCCCGACGGCTGGGACGTGGTGCTGATGGACATGCAAATGCCGGTGATGGATGGGCTGCAGGCCACCCAGGCGATCCGCCACCAGCTGGGCCTGACCCAGCTGCCGGTCGTGGCGATGACGGCCAATGCGATGGCCAGCGACCGCGAAGCCTGTCTGGCCGCGGGCATGAACGACCACGTCGGCAAGCCCTTCGCGATCGACCAGTTGGTGCGTGTGTTGCTGCACTGGGCGCCGCATGCGGTGCGTGCGCAGGGGGGCGCGGCCGTGTCCCCACCGCCGCCGCCCGAGCCAGCGGCGGCGCCCTGGCCCACCGATGAGCGGCTGGACGTGGCCGGGGCGCTGGCCCGGCTGGGGCAGGACGCGGCGCTGTACGTGCGCATCGTGCGCGGCTTCGTGCAGGGGTTGCCGCACACGCAGGCGCAGTTGCAGGCGCAGCTGGATGCCGGTCAGCTCGGTGCGCTGGCCGCGGCGTTGCACACCCTCAAGGGTACCGCCGGCACGGTAGGGGCGCTGCGCCTGGCCGAGCGCGCCGCCGAGGCCGAGCGCGCCGTCAAGGCACAGCTGGCCCAATCCCCCGCGGCCCGGTGGCCCGTGCCGCCGTGGTGGTCGCCCCTGATCGAGGAGCTGCAGGCCAGCCAGCAGGCCCTGCAGCGTGTGCTCGATGAGCTGGTCAGCCGTGGGCTGGTGGCCCCGCCTGCCGGGGAGGTGGCCGCCAGCGACGCCGATCCCGCGCGCTGGCGCGAACTGCTGCAGCGGCTGCAGGCGCTGCTGGCGGCCAGCGACATGGAGGCGCTGGAGGTGCACGATGCGTTGCTGGCCGAGCCAGCCGTGGCGCAGGACGGGCGCTGGGCGCCGTTGCACCGCGCGATGGAGGCGCTGGATATCGAGGCGGCGCGCGCGGCCGTGCAGGCACTGCTGCAGGCTGCGCAGGAGCGCAGCGATGCTGCCTGAAGCCAGCGCCCCGGCCTGGCCGGCGCGCAAGCCGCGCCTGCTGCTGGTGGACGACCAGCCGGTGCACCTGCAGGTGCTCTACCGCACGCTGGCGGCCGACTGCCAGCTGTTCATGGCCACCAGCGGCGAGCAGGCGCTGAAGGTGGCGCTGGAGCAGCGGCCGGACCTGATTCTGCTGGATGTCGTCATGCCCGGTCTGGATGGTTTTGCCGTGCTGCGGCAACTTCGGGCAGCGCGCGAAATCACTGACATTCCGGTGATTTTTATCACAGCAAACAGTGGGGAGGACATCGAGACGCGTTGCCTGGACGCTGGTGCGGTCGATTTCATTTCCAAGCCGATCAACCCCAGTGTGGTGCGCGCGCGGGTGCGCACGCATCTGACCCTCAAATTTCAGTCCGATCTGCTGCGCGCGCTGGCGTTCGTCGATGGGCTCACGGGTGTGGCCAACCGGCGCCAGTTCGACGAGCGCCTGGCCATCGAATGGGCGCGAGCGCAGCGCCACGGCAGCGCGTTGAGCCTGGTGCTGATCGATGTGGACCATTTCAAGGCCTACAACGACCACTACGGCCACCAGGCGGGCGATGACGCATTGCGCCGGGTCGCGGTCTGTCTGCGCGAGCATGTGCGCCGCGGCACCGATCTGGTGGCGCGCTACGGGGGCGAGGAATTTGCCTGTCTGCTGCCCGACGCCGCGTTGCCGCAGGCGCGCGCGCTGGCCGGGCAGTTGTTGCAGGCCGTGCGCGCGCTGGCGATTCCGCACCGTCACGGCGGCGTCGGGGGGGTGTTGACGGTCAGCCTTGGCGTGGCCACCCGCCAGGGAGCCGCCCAGCCGGGCTGGCGGCCGGCCTTGCTGCTCGGGCTGGCCGATGCCCAGCTGTACGAAGCCAAGCACCAGGGCCGCGCGCGGGTCTGTGCCGCCGCGCTGGGCCAGGACGATGACACGGGCGAGCCCTAGCCGCCACGGCGCAGCCGCTGGCGGGCCTGCTGCAGCCGCTGCTCCAGGTAGGGCCCATAAAACTCCGCCAGCCCCATGCCCTCCAGGCGTTCGGCCAATTCCCGGCCGCGCTCGTCGAGGAACAGCAGCGTCGGGGCCACCGTGACACGCCAGGCGCGCGCCTGCTCGTAACCGGTGGTGCGCCGGCCGTCGAAGCCTTCCAGCGGCGTGCTGCGATCGAGCAGGTCGATCTGAACCGCCTGCACCTCGCCGCGGCGCAGCATCGGCAACAGGTGGTGGCGGCGCACCACGTCGCAGAACGCGCAGCCGCGCAGCGTCACCATCAGCACCAGCGGCTCGCCGCGCGCGTGGGCCACTGCCGCCGCCTGGGGCAGCGAGGTGGGCACGGGCAGCTGGTCGTGCGCGGCAGCGGGGGTCATCGACGCAGTCTCGGATACGATGGCAGGATGCCATTGTGCAACGAACGCAAGAACGGTGCAGGCGGGCGGGCCGCGGGCGTGCTGGCTGCGCTGCTGATGGCCTGCAGCCCCGCGCTGGACTGGCGCGAGGTGGCGCTGCAAGCGCCGCTGCAGGCATGGCTGCCGTGCAAGCCCGAGCGTGCCCAGCGCCCCGTGCCCTTGCTGGGGCCCGGGCAGGCCGAGGTGACGCTGGCCATGGCCAGCTGCGTGGCGGATGGCCACACCTGGGCGCTGGGTGAGCTGGCGCTGCCGTCCGGGGTGCAGCCGGCTGCCGCGGCGCGGGCGTGGCAGCTGGCGGCGTGGGCCACGCTGGGGCAGGCTGTGCCGACAGCGGCGGACTTGCCGCCGGCCTGGGCCGAGGTGCCATGCCAGGCACGCGGCGCGGCCTGGCAGCGCTGCCTGCGTGGCCCGGGCCACACGCCCGATGGCCGCCGCGTGCTGGCCGAGTTGCACTGGAGCGCGCAAGGGGGCTGGCTGGTGCAGGCGGCGGTGTTTTCTCCCCCTGAACGCCCGCTGCCGCAGGGCGCACGCGAGAGCTTTTTTGGGGCCTTGGCCTGGCGCGGCAATGGCCCATAATCGGCTTCATCGTGAACGGCATCCTCGTCATCGCCCATGCCCCGCTGGCCTCGGCGCTGCGGCAATGTGTGCTGCACGTGTTTCCGGACGCGCAGCGCGTCGTCGAAGCGCTGGACGTGCCGCCCGATCAGCCCCCTGAGGTCACGCTGGCCCAGGCGCGCGCGTTGATGGCCACCCACGGCCAGACCGATACGCTGGTGCTGACCGACCTGGTCGGCGCCACGCCGTGCAACGTCGCCGCGCAGTTGGGCGATGGCGTGCACACGCACGTGGTCACCGGCGTCAA
>JANWZF010000302.1 GCA_025054905.1 Tepidimonas sp. | reverse complement strand
AAGCGGCGGGGATCCAGCCGCTTCAGATGCGCCAGCAGCGAGCGCTGTGCCACCGGCCACAGCGCATCCGGCACATCATCGTAGGCGTGGCGCACCAGCGTGTCCAGGTCGGCGCCGGGGTGGGCGGCCAGCACGCGGGCGATCTTGGCCTCGCGCTGCAGGCGGTGGGCCAGCAGCCGTTCGATGGCGCGTGGCGCCTCGCCCAGGACATATCCATGCGCCGGCAGGATGAAGCGCACGCCGTGCTGCTGGCACAGCGCCTGCAGCCGCCGCAGCGAGGCCAGGTAAGCATCCATGTCCCCGTCCGGGGGGTCGATCACGGTGGTGCTGCCGTTGAGGATGTGGTCGCCGGAAAAAAGCAGTCCATCTTCTTGCAGCAGCAGGCACAGATGGTTGGCCGCGTGCCCGGGGGTGTGCAGCGCCTGCAGGGTGTGGCGCACCTGACCCTGCGCATCGGTCAGCGTCAGGCATTGGCCGTCGGCCAGCGGCTGATCGGGCTGCCAGCGGCTGTGGGCGCGTGCGGTGGCGGCGCTGGGCAGGCCCAGCACGGGCGGCGCGGCACGCCCGCTGGCGGCGCACAGCGCCTGCAGCGGATAGGCGCCGGGGGCATGGTCGGGGTGGGAATGCGTGCAGACGATGGCGCGCACATCACCGCCGGCAGCCTGCAGCAGCCGCTGCAGATGCACCGGGTCGGCCGGGCCGGGGTCCAGCACGATGTAGCCGGTGGCCGCCTCGCCGATCAGATAACTGTTGGTGCCGGGCCCAGTCATGCGCCCCGCGTTGGGGGCGGTCAGGCGCTGCACGTGACGCAGCAGCGCCACCGGCTCATCGCTGCGCCAGTCCAGTGTGTGGCGCAGCTGCCCGTCTGGGCAAACCAGCTCCAGCTCGCCGTAGGGCGGCTCGTGCTCCATGAAGCGGGCTTCCTGCCCGCCCAGCCAACCCGCGCGCGGGCAGCTGACCCACTGGGGCGCACCGCGCTGCGCGCAGTCGTCCAGCAGGGCCTGGGCACTGCCGTAGCGCTGCAGTGCCTGCAGCGTGCGCACGGTCGGAAACACCATCGGAAAATCCCCGCGGGCGTGACGCTGCAGCGCATCGGCCGCACTCACCCACAGCGGCTCGAACTGCTCGCAATCGTCGGCCACCGGGGTCTGGTCCGGTGGCATCGCCGCCACGAAAAACGGCACGTCAAAGCGCACCGGCCAATCCCGGTCGGTGATCCAGTGCGCCAGCCAGTGCACCTCGTCCAGCGCCAGCGCCAGTCCGTGTGCCTGGCACTGCGGCAGCAGCGGGGCGTGACGTTGCAGCCGGGCCAGCACCGCCGGGGCCACCCAGCGCCCCTGCGCGTCGCGCGCCAGCAGCACGCCCAGCTCTTCGAACGTTTCGCGCACCGCCGCCAGCATGGCCGCCCGCGTGACTGCCTCGGGCACCCCAGGTGGCAGGCGCAGCGCCGCCGAGTCGGTACGCACGGCCGCGTGGTCGGCCGCGTCGATGGCGCCGCCCGGGAAGACATACGCCCCCGGGGCAAAGCGGGCCTGGGGGCTGCGGCGCGTCATCAGCATTTGCAGGCCATCGGGGCCGTCGCGCACCAGCAGCAGCGTGGCCGCGGGCCGGGGCGCAGCCGGTGCTGCGCAAGGGTACAGTTGCAGGTGGGGGCGGACCATCGGCGCTGGGTAACGGGAGTAACCGGATGTGACTCGCCGGCCGCGGGCGCTGGGCGAAGTCACCAGGCTCGGGCACAATGGTAGCGGGGTCTGATCTCCGCTGCACTGAGCTCAACCCGCAAGGAGTCTGATCATGCACTCGACCCAGGTTTCTGTCCGCACCGCTGCCCTGGTGGCGGCGGCTGCGTTGGCTGTCGGTGGCTGCGCCACCATGAGTGAAGAGCAAAAGTCCGGTACCGCCAAGGGCGCGATGATCGGCGCGGCGGCCGGGGCGGTGCTGGGGGCCGTCACCGACGGCAGCAAGGGTGCGGTGCGCGGAGCCGCCATCGGTGCGGCGGCCGGCGCAGCGGGCGGCTACCTCTGGTCCAGCCGCATGGAGCAGCAAAAGCGCGAGATGGAGCAGGCCACCGCCGGCACCGGCGTGGCGGTGACGCAGACCGCCGACAACCGGCTCAAGCTCGAAATCCCGAGCGACATCTCGTTCGACGTGGGGCGCGCCGACATCAAGCCCAACTTCCGCAGCGTGCTCGACACGTTCGCCGACGGGCTCAAGCGCAACCCGGCCGCGCGTGTGACCATCATCGGCCACACCGACAACACCGGCAGCGACGCGATCAACAATCCGCTGTCGATCAACCGCGCTGCCGCCGTGCGTGACTACCTGGTCAGCCGTGGCGTGGGCATCGAGCGCATCGCCATCGACGGCCGCGGCGCGCGCGAGCCCATCGCCAGCAACGCCACCCCCGAGGGGCGGGCCAAAAACCGGCGTGTGGAAATCTTCGTGGCCGAGCAGGCGTCCTGATGCGCGTGCCGTTTACCAAAATGCAGGGGGCCGGCAACGATTTCATCGTGCTGGACGAAACGCGCCAACGCTACGGCCTGACCTCGGCGCAGTACCGCTGGCTGGCCGACCGGCACTTTGGCGTCGGCGCCGATCAAATCCTCACGGTGCGTCCGGCCCCCCGCCCGGACGTCGATTTCGAATACGTGATCCACAACGCCGACGGCGGCGAAGTGGAAAACTGCGGCAACGGCGCGCGCTGCTTCGTGCGCTACGTGCACGACGCCGGCCTGACCACGCAGCGCACCGTGCGCGTGGCCACCCGCGCCGGGGTGCTGACGCTGGCGCTGCAGGACGACGGCCGGGTGCAGGTGGACATGGGCGCGCCGATCTTCGAGCCGCTGCACGTGCCGTTCGATCCCCACGGCCTGGACCCCGAGCCGCTGGGGGACTGGCAGCGCTGGCCGCTGGCGCTGCCCGGCGTGGAGCCCGCGCCGCGTGTGGCCGTGCTGTCAATGGGCAATCCGCACGCGGTGCTGCGCGTGCCGGACGTGCAGACCGCTCCCGTGGCGCAGTGGGGGCCGGGAATCGAAAGCCATGCCCGTTTTCCGCGGCGCGTCAACGTGGGCTTCGTGCAGGTGGTCGACCGCACCCACGCGCGTCTGCGCGTGTACGAGCGCGGCGCGGGCGAGACACTGGCCTGCGGCACCGGGGCCTGCGCGGCGGTGGTGGCCGGCGTGCGGCTGGGCTGGTTCGACGAGCGCGTGGAGGTCGAGCTGCGCGGCGGGCGCCTGACCATCGAGTGGCCACGCGGCCGCGCGGGCCTGGCGGCGCACGTGCTGATGACCGGACCGGCCGAGCCGGTCTTCAGCGGCGTCGTGGACGTGCCCGCGCTGCCCTGAACGGCGGCTGCGCGACAATCGCAGTCCAGCCGCGCCGCTACGCTGCGGCCCCACCCGACGGGAGCTCAAGCCGTGAACACCGCACCGACCCTGCAGCCGATCACCGAAGACGACATCGCCCAGTTTTTGCTCAACCGGCCGGATTTTTTTGAGCGCCACGCCGAACTGCTGGCGGCGGTGCAGCTGACCAGCCCACTGACCGGGCGCGCCGTCAGCCTGCTGGAGCGGCAGGCCGAGCTGCTGCGCGAGCGGCTGCGCCAGACCGAGCTGCGCGCCGGCGAGATGATCCGCCATGGCCAGGACAACATGGGGCTCATCGAGCGCCTGCACCGCTGGACCACCCCGCTGCTGGCGGCGCGCAGCGCCGCTGTGCTGCCTGCGCTGGTCACCGAGGGGCTGGCGCAGACCTTTGCCGTGCCTCAGGTGGCACTGCGCCTGTGGGGCGTTGAGGCCGCCTGGGCCGACCAGCCCTGGGCGGCCCCGGTCGATGACGAGGTGCGCGCCTTCGTGCAGTCCTTGCCGCGGCCCTACGTGGGCCCCAACCCGGGGGTGGCGGCGGTGCAGTGGTTGGCGCAGCCCGACAGCGCGGCGTCGGTGGCGCTGGTGCCGCTGCGGGCAGACCCGCAGCAGCCCGCCTTTGGCCTGCTGGTGCTGGCCAGCCACGAGGCGCAGCGCTTCAGCGCCGATGCCGGCACCGACTTCCTGCAGCGCCTGGGCGAGGTGGCGGCTGCTGCCCTGACACGCCTGCTGCCTGCGCCAGCGGCCGCCTGAGGCGTGCTGGCAGGATGGGGGGAGCCATGCCCGCCACCGTGCCCGACGACGACGCGCTGCTGCACGACTACCTGCAGCACCTGCGCGTGCAGCGCCGCCTGAGCGCGCGCACCGTCGCGTTGTACACCACCCACCTGCACGAGCTGCGGCGCCGGGCCGCGCAAGAGGGCCTGACGCTGACCCAGGTGCACCCGGCGCACGTGCGCCGCTGGGCCGCGCAGCTGCACGCCGCTGGACGGCAGCCGCGTGGCATCGCGCTGGTGCTGTCCAGCTGGCGCGGCTTTTACAGCTGGCTGGGCCGCTGTGGTCTCATCGACGTCCATCCGGTGCAGGGCGTGCGCGCCCCGCGCGCCGCGCGCCCCCTGCCCAAGGCGCTATCGGTGGAGCAGGCGCTGCACCTGGTTGAATCGGCCGCTACAGCACCTGCGCATACGGCTGGCGATCCGCGTGCGCAAGCGCAAGCCGCGCGCGATCGGGCCATGGTCGAACTGCTGTACGGCAGCGGCCTGCGCCTGGGCGAGCTGCTGGCGCTGGACGTGCAGCCCAGCGCCCGCGCGCGCGGCTGGGTCGATGAGCACGCCGGCGAGGTGCACGTGCAGGGCAAGGGGGGCAAATGGCGCAGCGCGCCGGTGGGCCCTGCCGCACTGGCCGCCCTGCGCGACTGGCTGGCGCAGCGTGCGGCGCTGCTGCCCGCAGAGGGGGCGGATGAGCCGGCCCTGTGGCTGGGCGCACGGGGGGCGCGCCTGAGCCCGCAGGTGGCGCGGCGCCGTCTGGCCGAGCAGGCGCGCCGCGGCGGCCTGCCGCAGCACGTACACCCGCACATGCTGCGCCACAGCTTTGCCAGCCATCTGCTGCAGTCCAGCGGCGACCTGCGCGCCGTGCAGGAGCTGCTCGGCCACGCCAGCATCGCCTCCACGCAGGTGTACACCCGGCTGGACTTTCAACACCTGAGCCGGGTGTACGAAGCCGCCCACCCGCGCGCGCAGCGCCGGGCGCCACCCCCGTCGGTCGATGGTCAACCCTCGGGGGTATCCGGGAAACCCCGCGCTGGTCAGGGTCGGCGCCACGATTGACAATGGTCAAACATCCTGTCGTTTTAGGAGCTTGACCATGCGTTCTCTCTGGCGTTGGATCGCGGCGTGCCTTGCGTTCTTCATGTTGGCGGCTGGCGCGCACGCCGCTGAACCGATCAAAGTCGTCTACCACCTCAGTGAAGGCATCCCGCAGGCCACGCGGGCCATCGGCAACATCCGCAACCACCTCAACGCCGACCCCAGCGCCAAAATCGTCGTCGTCACCCACGGGCTGGGCATCGACTTCCTGCTGGAAGGTGCGGTCAACCAGCAGGACCAGCCGTTTGCGGGCGCCATCGGTGAGCTGGCCAACCGCGGGGTCGAGTTTCGCGTCTGCAACAACACCCTGGTGGCGCGCAAAATCGACGCCAGCAAGGTCGTACCCGAGGCCAAGGTCGTGCCCTCTGGCGTGGCTGAAGTGGCCCGGCTGCAGGCGCGCGAGGGGTTTGTGTACCTGCGGCCGTAAGAGCCCCCGTCCGGTTGGGTCGGGCTGCGCGGGATTGGGGCGGGCCGACGCCGCCGCACGTCGCGCACGTTCAGATGCCAGTTGATCCTGTGCCGACGGCCTGCCACCCCACAATCTGCCGCCGGCTACGGCTAAACTCCACACCCACCTCGATCACACGCTGCACACCCGGCGCGCCACGGTACTTGGCGGCATAGCCCTGGGTCTGGAGCTGCCGTAGCGCCTCGCCCGTGGCCCGTTCGCCGTCGATGACCTTGAACTCCAACACCCACACGGTGCCCGCGTGCCTGACCGTGAGGTCACACTGGCCTTGTTGCGTCACGTCCTCCGGGACGATCTCCACCCCCAGGCTGGCCAGGTGGCTGTAGCACACACTGGCAAAGTAGCCCTCGTACTGCGCAATCGGGTTGGCGCGGTACCAGTCGTGCGGGATGGAAGCAAACAGGCGCTCGAAATGTTCACGCAGGGCTTGGGCATCGCCGCTGGCCAAAGCACGGTGCAGCGCGCGCATCGGCGACGCCTGCGGCTGGGGGTGCCAGGCCTGCATGAGCGCCTCGTTGAGCGCCGCGCGCACCTCAAGGTTGGGCACGGCCAAACGATATTCCGCCACGCTGCCGTACCGCTCCACGCCGCGGATCGTCAGGTAGCCGGTCTGCCACAAAAGCGCTTCAGGGGCGATGTGCTCGACATCGAACGCGGACAGCAACGCCTCGCTGGCCCATAGATGTTCCAGACGGGGGGTGTAAAACCCCCGTGCTTTCAGCCACTGCACCAAAAATGTCGGCGTGCCGGTCTCGAACCAGTGCGCGCGAAACTCCCGCATGCGCAGCAGCAACAGCACATCAAAGGGGTTGTACACGCTCACGGGTCCCCAGGCGTAGCCGTTGTACCAGCGGCGCACCTGCGCACGGTCCAGGGGCTGGCCTTCAGCAGCGGCGGCTTCAAACTCGGGTGCAAACACCGTGTCGAGGTCCTCTTCGGTGTAGCCGCACAGCGTGCCAAAGGCCGGGTCCAGCGTGAGGTCGTACAGGTTGTTCAGGCCCGAAAAGATCGACACCTTGCTGAATCTGGAAACACCCGTCAGCATCGCAAAGCGCATGTCAGCATCGCGCCCCTTGATGACGGAGTACAGATTCCTCAAGCCCTCGCGCATCGCGCGGGCAACCTCGGGGGCTTCCAGGTTGTCGAGGATGGGTTGGTCGTACTCATCGACCAGCACCACGGCTTGCTGGCCGTGCGCTGCGGCTGCGCGGGTGATGAGTTCATGGAACCGGATGGACGGGTCGTGGCTGGCGTTGGGCAGCTCGACGCCCAGTGCCCTGGCGTTGAGATCGAGCTGGTGGTGGATGTTCGCTTCGAGCTGGTCGGGCTTGCTTATGCGGCCTTCGGCAAAGCTCAGGCGTATCACCGGATGACGCCGGCCCCAGTCCCAGTGCTCGGCCAGGTACAGCCGCGGCCGATCCGCAACAGCCGCATCGACCCCCAGCGCCACGGCCGCCCCGCCACCCTCAAACAGCGCGCGGTGCCCGGCAAAGGCCTGTGCAATCGTGTCGATCAGCAGGCTTTTGCCAAAACGGCGGGGGCGGCAGAGCAAGTAATACCCCCCTTGCTCGGCCAGCCGCGCAATCAGCGGGGTTTTGTCAACGTAGTAGCAACCGCCGTCGCGGATCTTGGCGAAGGTCTGGATGCCAATGGGCAGCTTTCGGCGCGGGCTCATGGGCACGGATGGTAGCGAGAGTCGGTGTGCCGTGGGTGGGACAATCGCCCCCATGAAAAACCTACGACTCAAGGCGGGCAAGGAACGCTCGCTGCTGCGCCGTCACCCCTGGGTGTTTGACAGCGCCATCGAACGCGGCGCGGCCGACACGGGCGAGCTGGTGCGGGTGGAGGCCGCCGACGGCCGCTTTCTGGCCTGGGGGGCCTACGCGCCGCGCTCGCGCATCCGCGTGCGGGTCTGGAGTTTTGACGAGGCCGAGCGCATCGACGCCGCTTTTTTCGAGCGGCGGCTGCAGGCGGCCATCGGGCTGCGCCAGCGCCTGGCCATCGACAGCGACGGCGTGCGCCTGGTGCACGGCGAGTCCGACGGCCTGCCCGGCCTGATCGTGGACCGCTACGCCGACACGCTGGTGGCGCAGTTTGGCGCCAGCGGCGTGGAGCGTCACAAGGAGCTGCTGGCCGATCTGCTGCTGGGGCTGACGGGCTGTGCGCGCCTGTACGAGCGCTCGGACTCCGGCGTGCGCCAACTGGAGGGGCTGCCCAACGTCACCGGCTGGCTGCGCGGCGGTGGCGCCACCGAAGTCACCATCCACGAGCACGGCTGGCGCCTGACGCTGGATGTGGCCAGCGGCCACAAGACCGGCTACTACCTCGACCAGCGCGACAGCCGCCGCGACTGCGCGCGCCTGGTGCGCCAGTTCGGCTGTGCGCAGGTGCTCAACGCCTACTGCTACACCGGCGGCTTCACGCTGGCGGCGCTGGCCGGCGGGGCGCGCCACGTGGTGTCGGTGGACTCCAGCGCCCCCGCGCTGCAGCGCGCCCAGGCGCACGTGGCGCTCAACGGCCTGCAGCCGCAGCGCTGCAGCTGGCTCGATGCCGACGTCAATGCCACGCTGCGCGCCTTCGTGGCCGAGGGGCGGCGCTTTGACCTGATCGTGCTCGATCCGCCCAAGCTGGCCCCCAGCGCGGCGCACCTGCAGCGCGCCGCGCGCGCCTACAAGGACGTCAACCGCCTGGCCTTCAAGCTGCTGCCACCGGGCGGGCTGCTGCTGACCTACTCCTGCTCCGGGGCGGTGGGGGTGGAGCTGTTCCAGAAAATCGTGGCCAGCGCCGCGCAGGAGGCCGACGCCGACGCGGTCATCCTCGGCCGCCACGGCGGCGCGCCCGACCACCCGGTGGGCCTGGCCTTCCCGGAGGGGGAGTACCTGAAGGGGTTGGTGGTGTTGCGGCGCTAGGGCGGTCGGCTCCGCGGGGGGGCCCGGTGTGGGCGCTGTGGCCCCCCCGGGGCAGGCCAGACGTGGCGGGCCGGCCGCGCCGGTGTTGTGCCGGCGCAACGTTCCAAGACGGGCAACAGCCCCAATACTGGGCAAGGGCCGCACTTTCTGGTGCAATACGCACCAGCTTCCCCATGGAGGCCGCGCCGCCTACGCGGCGCCGTTGCAACCTCTCGGACAACTTCTTGGAGAGACTCCTATGAAAAAGACTCTGATCGCTCTGGCGGCCTTGGCGGCCACCGGTGCGGCGATGGCGCAGTCGAGCGTGACCTTGAGCGGGGTGATCGACGCTGGCTTCGAAAAGCGCTTCTCGGGCGATCCGTTCAGAATGACCCCCAACCGCAATGGTACCAGCAACTGGACGCTGAGCGGTACCGAGGATTTGGGTGGTGGTCTGAAGGCCAACTTTTTTATTTCGACCCAATTCAACTCTGATAACGGAACGATTCCTGCGCACCTAGTGCAGGATGGTAAGCCAGTTTTGTCTCCAACGCCAACTTGCCCCAATCAAAATAATCGCTGCAATAACACGGCCTCGCTGGGTAACAACGGGATGTTCGTTGGCTTGTCCGGTGGCTTTGGCACGGTTCGGCTTGGGCGCCCCGTCAACACGCTGTACGGCAATGCTCTTTTCGCCAACGGCACCAAGGGTGTGAGCGGTCACGATGCCAACACGGTCTTGGTACGGGATGTTGCCGGCGCAGCTAGCTCGGTGTTCGTGAACAACGCGATCCAGTATCATTCGCCGTCGTTCAGCGGCTTCCAGGTTCAGCTGGAGTATGCCCCGAAGGAAGAAACTGCCGGTAAGAATGGGCGTGGCCTGGCGGTCCGCTATGCAAATGGGCCGATCGTGGTTAGCTTCACCAACTATTTGGGCGCCACGGCCAACAGCAATCAGAAGGCAGTCAATCAGCTCGCGGCGGCCTATGACTTCGGTGTGGCGCGCGTGCTGTTCACGTTCCGTGATCAGGGCGGTGCCAACGGCAATGCCGACAACTCGTACGCGCTTGGGGTCACCGCGCCGGTGGGGCCGGGGCTGGTTTATGCGTCCTACAACGTCCGTGAACAGGTTGGTACCGACGCACGCAGCGTGATCGCGGGGTACAAATACAACCTCAGCAAGCGGACCCAGCTCTACGTCAACCTTGCCAACGGCAACAGCGCCTTGAACGTCGCTGGGAAC
>JANWZF010000250.1 GCA_025054905.1 Tepidimonas sp. | reverse complement strand
GCGATGGTGGACTGGCGCAACGAGCACACCCACGACCACATCGTCACGATCGAAGACCCGGTGGAGTTCGTGCACACGCACAAAAACTGCATCGTCACCCAGCGCGAGGTTGGCATCGACACCGACAGCTGGGAGATCGCGCTGAAGAATTCGCTGCGCCAGGCGCCCAACGTCATCCTGATGGGCGAAATCCGCGACCGCGAAACGATGGAGCACGCGATCGCCTTCTCCGAAACGGGCCACCTGTGTCTGGCCACCCTGCATGCCAACAGCGCCAACCAGGCAATGGAGCGCATCATCAACTTTTTCCCGCAAGAACGTCACGCCCAGCTGCTCAAGGACGTCTCGCTCAACCTGCGCGGCATGGTCGCGCAGCGTCTACTGCCGCGCGAGGATGGAAAGGGGCGCGTGGCCATCGTCGAGGTGCTGCTCAACAGCGCCCTCATCGCCGACCTGATCATGAAGGGCGAGATCCACGAGATCAAGGAAGTCATGAAGCGCAGCACCGAAGTCGGCATGCAGACGTTTGACCAGGCTCTCTTTGAGGCCTTTGAAGCCGGTTCTATTTCTTATGAACAAGCCATACGGCACGCCGATTCCCAAACCGACCTGAAACTTCGCATCAAGCTGGAAAGCCAGCGGGCACGCAATCATGACTTGGCAGCCGGCACAGAGCATCTTGAAATCCTTTAAACCCGTTTTTACGGCCCACCTATGCCTACCGTTCACCCCAAACCCGCTTATGGCACAAGCGCCACGCACACAGTTGCTTTTATTGGTTTAGGCGTCATGGGCTGGCCAATGGCCGCGCATCTGGCGCTGGCCGGCCATACCGTCACTGTCTACAACCGCACCGCCGCCAAGGCCGAGGCGCTGGTGCAGGCCATGGCCGAACGCGGCATCGAGCGCGTGCGCACCGCCCCGACCCCCCGCGCGGCCGCCGAGGGGGCCGCCTTCGTCATGGCCTGCGTCGGCAACGACGACGACCTGCGCAGCGTCGTGCTCGGACCCGAGGGAGCGCTGGCCGGCATGGCACCTGACGCCATCTTCGTGGACCACACCACCGCCTCGGCCGAAGTGGCCCGGCAGTTCTACGCCGCTGCACGCGCACGCGGCTGCCACTTCATCGATGCCCCAGTCTCCGGCGGCCAGTCGGGCGCCGAAAACGGCCAACTCACCGTCATGTGCGGCGGCGACGAGGCTCCGTTTGCCCGTGCCCAGCCGGTGTTGCAGGCGTACGCGCGGGCCGTCACGCGCATCGGCGTCAGTGGTGCCGGTCAGCTGGCCAAGATGGTCAATCAAATCTGCATCGCCGGGCTGCTGCAGGGCCTGGCCGAAGCCATCGCGTTCGGCCAGCGCGCCGGGCTCGACATGAAGCTGGTGCTGGAAGTGATTGGCAAGGGCGCGGCACAAAGCTGGCAGATGGACCAGCGCGGCCCGACGATGGTCGAGGACCGTTTCGACTTTGGCTTTGCGGTGGACTGGATGCGCAAGGACCTGGGCTTGTGCCTGCAGGAGGCACGGCGCAACGGTGCACGCCTGCCTGTGACGGCGCTGGTGGATCAGTTCTACGCCGACGTGCAGGCCATGGGCGGCGGGCGCTGGGATACCTCCAGCCTGATCCGCCGCCTGCGCTAAAGCCCGCGTCCCGCACCGCAGGAACAGGCAGGCGGCTCAGCGCCCGGCCGGCGTGCGTTGGTCGCCTGCGCGTTGGTCGCCTTCCTGCGGCGCGGGGGCGGGCTGCAGCCGCGCCAGCTCGGCCTCGCTGATGATTTCAAACACCCGCACCACGCGCTGCACCCCAGGCACGATACGCGCCACGTCGGCGGCCCGCTGCGCCTCGCGCGCGGTCACCAGGCCCATCAGATAGACCGTGCCGCGCTCAGTGGTCACCTTGATCGCGTTGGCTGACAGATCCTTGGCGTCAATCAAGGCGGCTTTGACGCGTGCCGACAGCAGCGCATCGGAGGATCGCGCCGTCAGCGACGGCGAACCCATCACCGCCAGCTCGTCGACCACCCCCATGACGTTTTCCACGCCCTGCACGATGCGCAGCACCGTCTGGCGATCCGCTTCGGAAGCCACCTCACCGGTCAGCAGCACCTTGCGGTTGAAGCTGGTCGGGTTGACCCGCGCGCGCTCGCCGAGC
>JANWZF010000167.1 GCA_025054905.1 Tepidimonas sp. | reverse complement strand
GCAGCCCATGGATGAGCCCACGCCTGCGCGGCTGCGGGCCGCGTTGGGGTGTTTTGCCACGGGGGTGACCATCGTCACCGCGCGCGCACCCGATGGCGCCCCGGTTGGCCTGACCGTCAATTCGTTCAGCTCGGTGTCGCTGCAGCCGCCGCTGGTGCTGTGGAGCCTGGCATTGGCGTCGCGCTGGCGCGCGGTGTTCGAAACGTGCAGCCATTGGGCGGTGCACGTCCTGGGCAGTCCGCAGCAAGCGTTGGCCGAGCGCTTTGCGCGCCGCGACGTCGATCGCTGGGCGGGGCTGGCGTGGAGCGAGGGCCTCGGCGGCGTGCCGCTGCTGCCCGAGGCACTGGCGTGGTTTGAGTGCCGCGCTGCGCAACGCTATCCCGGCGGCGATCACCTGATCCTGCTCGGCGAAGTGCTGCGCTGCCGCCAGCATGCCGGACCGCCGCTGCTGTATTACCGCAGCGCCTTTGCCGCGTTGGCGCCTCAGTCGACGCGCACGGCTTCAAAAGCGGGGTGCAGCGCGTCGAGCCAGTAGTCGAGCTCGGCTTCGCCCACCTGCAGGTGGGCCAGACACGCCGCCCCGTGGGCGGCCCAGTCCTGCGGTTCGGCCACGCCTTCGTGCAGCAGCACCAGGCGGTCGGCGATCAGCGCCATGGCCACCAGGTGGCGGACGGGTTCGCTGAAATGCCCATCGTCCAGGCAGGTGAAATCGTGGTGCAGCCGGACGGCCACCGCCACTTCGCGTGGCAGGCGCCAGGTGCGCGCCACGATCGCGCCCACCACGGCGTGATCGGTGCGGTGGTTGGCGTTTTCCGTTTGGGTGAAGGTGCGGTCCTTGCGGGCCAGCGCCTCGGCGATCGTGGCGGCATAGCCGCGCACGCCGCGCAGCAGCACCGGCATGCCGACGTGGCAGAACAGGCCAAAGGTGTAGGCCAGGCCCGGATCCATGCCATACAGCTGCGCGCCGATGTGTTCACAGGCGATGGCGCGGCGCGTGGAGGTTTCCCAGAAATGCGCCAGCACCGGGGAATGCACGTGCAGCGCCTGGCGCGTCAAAAAACCGGTCAGCAGCTGCACCGCCGGGCGCATACCCATCACCGTGAGGGCCTGGCCCACCGTGACCACCGGGGTGCGCAAGCCGTACAGCGGGCTGTTGGCCTGCCGGATCAGCGCGGCGGCCATTGCCACGTCGGCGCTGGCGATGGCCTCCAGCGTCGCCGGATCCGGGTCTCCGTGAGCCGTGGCCTCCTGCAAACGGCGCAGCAGCTCGGGACACGGCGGGATGACAATGTCGCGCAGCGGGCCGCGCGTGCGGGCCCGGTCCAGCTCGGCTTCGACGGTGGAGTCGCTCATGAGCATCAATTGTGCCGCGATCCCATGACGGCCGGGCTTCAGGGCGTTGCCCCGGTGGCCGCGGTGCGGCCCAGGCGCGCCGCGTATGCCTCGTACCAGGCCAGGCATTGCGGGTTGGCCATCGCCTCGGGGTTGACGACGCGTGCCAGGGGTTGCCCCAGCAGCAGCTTTTTGATCGGCAATTCCTGCTTCTTGCCGCTCAGGGTGCGCGGAATGTCGGGGACCTGCTCGATGGCATCGGGCACGAAGCGCGGCGACAGACGCTGCCGGATCGCGCAGCGGATGCGCTCGCGTAGCGCCTCATCCAGCTGACAGTCCGGGCGCAGCACCACGAACAGCGGCATGAATCCGTCGCGGCCGACCACTTCCAGATCGACCACCAGGCTGTCGAGCACCTCGGGCAGCGCTTCCACCGCCGCGTACAGCTCGCTGGTGCCCAGGCGCAGGCCGTGGCGATTGAGGGTCGCGTCGCTGCGGCCATGAATCACGCAGCTGCCGTCGGCGCGAATTTCCAGCCAGTCGCCATGGCGCCAGATGCCCGGATAGGTGTCGAAGTAGCTGGACAGGTAGCGCGCCTGCCCGGGGTCGTTCCAGAAATAAAGCGGCATGGAGGGCAGCGGGCGTGTGCACACCAGCTCGCCGACCTGGCCGACCACTGCCCGGCCATGTTCGTCCCAGGACTCCACCGCGCAGCCCAGCTGTCGGCACTGCATCTGACCTGGCACCTGCGGCAGGCGGCGATGGCCGCCGATGAAGGCGCCGCAGAAGTCGGTGCCGCCGGAAATGTTGCACCACCACAGCGGCCCACCGGGGCCGCCCGGCAAGGCGGTTGGATCCGGGGCGCGTCCCGCCAGGGCACCGATGCGTTCGAACTGCGCGCTGCCCCAGCGCTGCACCTCGGCCGGCAAGGGCGAGCCAGTGGAGCCCAGGGCCCGGATCGAGGACAGGTCGCAGCCGGCAGCCTGCAGGGCGACCAGATCGACGCCTGACTTCATCACCTGGGTGTAAAACGCCGCGCCGGCCCCGAAGAACGTGACCCGGTGGCGCGCGGCGAAGCGCCACAGCACGCTCCAGTCCGGCTCGTCTTTACGCCCACCGGGGCTGCCGTCGTACAGCACGATGGTGGTGCCCCCCAGCAGCCCGGCAATCTGCGCGTTCCACATCACCCAGCCTGTGGAGCTGTACCAGTGGAAGCGCTCGCCCCAGCTGTTGGGCTCGTAACTGGGCCCGATGTCGTTGTGCAGCACCTTCAGCGCCAGCGACGTCAGCACGATGCCGCCGTGGCCGTGCACGATCGGTTTGGGCAGCCCCGTGGTGCCGCTGGAATAAACGATCCACAACGGGTGATCGAACGGCAGCCACGCGGGTTCGAAGGCCGCCACGGCCGCGTCGTCGCGGTCGAGCAACGCGGCCAGGTCCAGCGTGTCTTCGACCCGCTGCGCCGCATACGGAGTGCGCAGCGTGATGACGTGCTGAAGCGTGGGCAGCCCAGCGCGCAGCGCGCGCACGGTGGCGCTGCGATCCTGCGGTCGGCCCGCGTAGTGCACCCCGTCGGCGGCGATCAGCACTTTCGGTTCGATCTGGCCAAAGCGATCCAGCACCGCCGCGGTGCCCATGTCGGGCGCGCACACGCTCCAGATCGCCCCCAGGCTCGCGCAAGCCAGAAACGCCACCACCGTTTCAGGCCGATTGGGCAGGTAGGCCACCACACGGTCGCCGGTCTGCACGCCCAGCCGCTGCAGCGCGGTGGCCAGTGCCGCCACCTGCTGCTGCAGCGCGCGCCAGCCCAGCGTGCGCACGCGGCCCAGTTCGTCTTCGGCGATGATGGCTGGCTGGCCGGCTGCCTCGGCCGCCGCCACGTGGCGCCACACCTGGCGCGCGTAGTTTATTTGGGCGCCGACGAACCAGCGCACGTGGGGCATCGGGCCGCCTTCGAGCACGGCGCGGTGCGGGGTGGGCGATGACAGTTCGAAATAGTCCCAAACGCTCTGCCAGAAGGCCGGCAGTTCACGGATGGACCAGTGCCACAGCGCGTCGTAGTTTTCGAACGCCAGTCCGCGCTGCTGCAGCAGCCAGCGCTGGTAGCGGTCGATCTGGGGTTCGTAAGCAGGGGTGGGCATGGCGACTTGAGGGGGATCGTGGCGGCGAACCGATTATCGAAAAGCCGTACCGCGGCGGGGTCGCCTCGGTGTCAGGGGGCAAGGTCATTCTGACGCCAAGCTTGCGCGGCCACCACCGCTGCGGGCACAATCGCGCCCATTTGTCTTTGCACGAGGAGCTTGCACCGATGTTGACCTGGACCCCAACGTCCGACGCCCGGCTGCGCGAGGGCGGCGTCGTGGCCCCCGACGAGCGGCTGCCGTGGCCGCAAACCGTGCTGCTGGGCGTGCAGCACCTGATCGCGATGTTTGGCGCCACGGTGCTGGCCCCGATCCTGATGGGCTTTGACCCGAACATGGCGGTGCTGATGAGTGGCATCGGCACGCTGATCTTTTTCGTGCTGACCGGCGGCAAGGTGCCCAGCTACCTCGGCTCCAGCTTTGCCTTCATTGGGGTGGTGATCGCCGCCACCGGCTATGCCGGGCAGGGCCCCAACGCCAACATCGGCGTGGCCTTGGGTGGGATCGTGGTTTGCGGGTTGCTGTATTTTCTGATCGGAGCCGTGGTGCAGGCGGTTGGCACCGGCTGGATCGAGCGCCTGATGCCGCCGGTGGTCACCGGTTCGGTGGTGGCCGTCATCGGCCTGCACCTGGCGCACATCCCGGTCAAAAACATGGCGCCAACGCCTTTCGATGCCTGGATGCAGGCCATCACTTTTGTCTGCGTGGGCCTGGTGGCGGTGTTCACGCGTGGCATGGTGCAGCGGCTGCTGATCCTGGTGGGGCTGATCGTGGCCAGCGTGATCTACGCGGTGCTGGCCAACGGGCTGGGGCTGGGCAAACCCCTGGATCTGTCGGGTGTGGCGGCAGCCGCCTGGGTGGGCTGGCCGCAATTCAGCGCGCCGGTGTTCAGCGCCGCGGCCAGCGTGCTGATCGCGCCGGTGGCCATCATTCTGGTGGCCGAAAACCTGGGGCACATCAAGGCCGTGACGGCGATGACCGGGCGCAATCTGGATCGCTACCTGGGGCGCGCGTTCATGGGCGATGGCCTGGCCACCATGGTCGCCGGCAGTGTCGGCGGCACCGGCGTGACCACCTATGCTGAAAACATCGGGGTGATGGCCGCCACCCGGATTTACTCCACCGCGATCTTTGTGGTCGCCGGCCTGATGGCGGTCGCGCTGGGCTTCAGTCCGAAATTTGGCGCCCTGATCCAGGCCATTCCGCTGGCGGTCATGGGCGGGGTGTCGATCGTCGTGTTCGGCCTGATCGCCGTGGCCGGCGCCAAAATCTGGGTCGACCATCAGGTCGATTTCAGCGACCCCCGCAATTTGCTGGTGGCCGCCATCACGCTGGTGTTGGGCACCGGCGACTTCACGCTGAAGTTCGGCGATTTTGCGCTGGGCGGCATCGGCACGGCGACCTTTGGGGCGATCTTGCTGCACGCTCTGTTGAACCGCCGCCGGCCGTCGGCTTGAGCGGGCGCCCTCTGAGGCTGCGGAAGCGGCCGTTCATCGGCTGGGGCTGTTCCCCGCGTGTCCGTCAGGCATACACTGGATGCATGATCGGATCAGTTTTCGGGGTGGCCCGCAGCGGCCTGGAGGCAGCCCAGGTGCGGTTGGATGCGGCTGCCTCCAACGTGGCCAACCTGCCGACCGAGGGCTACCGTCGGGTCGTCGTCCAAGCCGAACCACTGGCAACGGGCGGGGTGGCGGTGCGTGCGCAGCGTTGGCCCACAGCAGGGCCCGATCTGCCCGCGGATGAGGTGCAGCGCCGACAGGCTGCCCTGGCATGGGCCGCCAACCTGCAGGTTTTCAAGGCGGCCGATCAACAGGTCGGCAGCCTGCTGGACGTGCGCGCCTGACGCACACGCAAAAACGCCGCCGGCGTCAGCAGCCGGCGGCGTGGGGGTTCAGGTCTCCTCGAGCCCTCGTCATCCTGCGGCGGCCACGCCGCGCAACGAGTGCAACCATTCTAGGCAGCGGCACCGCGCCGGCGGCTCGGGACTTTCCCTAGACGCGGCGGGGCGTCATGGGGCGGGCGGCGGGCTCAAACGCCTGCCAGGATCCAGCGCGCCGCCTTTTCCGCAATCATCAGGGTTGGGCTGTTGGTGTTGCCACTGGTGATGGTGGGCATGATGCCGGCATCGACCACACGCAGACCGGCGATACGCCCCCCGCGGCCATCGCGCACGCGCAGGTGGCTGTCGGTGACGGCCATCGGATCGCCATCGCGCCCCATCGCGGTGGTGCCCACCGGGTGAAAGATGGTGGTGGCGATATCGCCCGCGGCGCGCAGCAGGGCCTCGTCGGACTGCACGCTGGCACCGGGCTTGACCTCTTCAGGCCGAAACGGGGCCAGCGCGGGCTGGGCCACGATGCGCCGTGTCAGCCGCAGGCTGTCAATGGCCACCTGCCGGTCGTCGTCGGTGGACAGGTAGTGGGGGCTGATGGCGGGGGCATCCTGCCAGTGCGGGCTGCGAAGGCGCACGCTGCCGCGGCTGCTGGGGTTGAGGTTGCAGACGCTGGCGGTGATGGCGTCGAAACGGTGCAGCGGCTCGCCGAAGGCATCCAGGCTGAGCGGTTGCACGTGGTATTCGAGGTTGGGCCAGCGCAGTTCGGGCCGGCTGCGGGTGAAGGCCCCCAATTGGCTGGGCGCCATGCTCATCGGCCCACGCCGCTGCAGCAGGTATTGCAGACCGATGCGCAGTCGGCCGACGACGCTGTGGGCCAGCGTGTTGAGCGTGACGGTGCCATGGACCCGGTAGACCGCGCGGATCTGCAAATGGTCTTGCAGATTGGCCCCTACCCCAGGCAGGTCGGCACGCACCGCGATGCCCAGCGGCTGCAGCCAGGCCGCCGGGCCGATGCCGGACAGCTGCAGGATCTGCGGGCTGCCGATGGCCCCCGCTGCCAATGTCACCTCGCGCGCGGCGTGCACCTGCACGCGCTGGCCAGCCCGCACCACTTCGACCCCGGTGCAGCGCAACGGCGCGCC
>JANWZF010000141.1 GCA_025054905.1 Tepidimonas sp. | reverse complement strand
GTAAGCCGCAGCACCCGCCGGGTGCGTTCAACCCTCAGGCTCGTCGGCACGAGGCATGGCCTCGCGCGGCAGCGGCGCGCGCGACGGCAGACGCAGGTGCAACGCCGCCTGCGCCATCAGGCTGGCCGACACCGGCGCGGTGACGAACACGAACAGCGTGATCAGCAGCTCGGCCAGGCTGGCACGCCCCTGCGCCAGCGCCAGCAGCATCGAGGCGATCAACACGCCTCCAACCCCCAGCGTCGATGCTTTGGTGGGCGCATGCAGCCGCATGTACACATCGGGAAAGCGCACCAACCCGATCGCCCCCACCAGCAAGAAGAACGCCGCCACCAGGACCAGCAGCCCGGCCAGGGCTTCCAGCACAACGGTCATCCTCCGCCCTCCTCATTCGATCACGTCGCCGCGCGTCACATAGCGCGCCAACGCCACCGTCGAGACAAAGCCCAGCATCGCCACGATCAGCGCCGCCTCGAACAGCAGCGGTGTGCCGTAGCGCATGCCCAACAGCAGCACCAGCGCCACCACCCCCATGTAGAGGGTATCCAGCGCCAGGATGCGGTCGGGCAGCTGCGGACCACGCAGCACCCGCCAGCCGCACAACGCCAACGACAACGCCACCGCAGCGGTGGCCACATCCAGAACCGTCATCAACCATGGACTCATGGCGTTACTCCTGCGCGTTGCAGTGGGCGGGCCGCTCGATGCGCCAGACCTGCAGCAGCGCCGCTTCGTAGCGGGTCTGGATCTCCTGGACCAGGGCCGCCGGGTCGGTGCAATGCAGGACGTGCACCCATAGACACCCACGCCGCTCGTCCACCACCGCCGAAACGGTGCCCGGCGTCATCGTGATGATGCTGGCCAGCAGCGCACGAACACGCGGATGATCGCAGGCCAGCGGCACCCGCACCCACGCGGGCTGCAGACGGCCCATCGGCCCCAAAGTCAACCGGGCCACCGTCACGTTGGCCACCACGATGTCCCACAACACAACCCCCATCAGGCGCAGCGCCGCCCGCCAATCCAGCCGGCTCGCTTCGGGCAGCCAAGGCGTCAACCCATACGGCACCGCCCAGGCCAGCAGCACGGCGCCCAGCAGATGCACGGGTTCCACGCTGCGCACCAGCGCCAGCCAGGTTGCCGCCAACAGCAGCGAGACCACGGGGTGCGGCCACAGGCGACGCCAGCGACGAGCGGCACTGTGCGGTTGCGGTGGGGGCACGGGTGCGTTCATGGCTGCTGCTCCTTGTGCTGCTGCGGCCCCCACCGGCCGTCGTACGGACGGGCCGTGGGCACCCACGGGCCGCCCTGGCGCGCCAGCACCGCCTCAGCATACGCCGCCTTGTCGATGAGCTGCTGGGCCGCAGCATCGGTGTAGGCTTTGATCGGCGCGGCCGCCAGCGCCAGCCCCAGCGTCAGCGCCATGAACGCCCAAGGGGCGGCCAGCAGCCGCGCGCTGCTGCCGGCCGAAGGCTCAGGCCGCACCGGTTCGACGTGCCAGAACATCACGATCCCGGCCCGTGCCAGCCCCAGCAGGGTCAGAAAACCAACCCCGAGCACCAGCGCCCAGATCCACGGCTGGGCCGGCAAACCGGCGCTGCTCTGCAACAGCATCACCTTGCCGATAAACCCCGGCAGCGGAGGCAACCCGGCAGCCGAGGCCGCTCCAAACAGCATCGTCACACCCAGCAGGACCGGCTCGCGCACCGCAGGTGCCGGCTGCAGGCGGTCGGCCATGACACCGCGCTGCGCGGCCACCTGCTCCACCAGCAGAAACAACCCGGCGCTCACCACCGTGCTGTGCAGGGTGTAGTACAGCGCCGCCGACAGCGTGGCGGGGGTGAACAACCCCACCCCCAGGGCGATGGTACCCACCGAGGCCACGGTCAGGTACGCAACCATGCGGCCCAGGGTGTGAGCCGCCAGCGCCCCCAGCACTCCCAGCAGGCTGGTCAGCACCGCCGCCCCCAGCAGCCACGGCTGGGCCGTCGAAGAGGCGGCACCGGCGTCCAACCCAAAGATCACCCAGTGCACGCGCACAATGGCGTACAGGCCGACTTTGGTCATGACGGCAAACAGCGCCGCCACCGGCGCGCTGGCCGCAGCATACGTCGCGGGCAGCCAGGCATACAGTGGCACCAGCGCAGCCTTCAAGCCAAACACCACCAGCAGCAGCAGCGCCGCGA
This sequence comes from Tepidimonas sp., assembly GCA_025054905.1. Classification (GTDB taxonomy): domain Bacteria; phylum Pseudomonadota; class Gammaproteobacteria; order Burkholderiales; family Burkholderiaceae_C; genus Tepidimonas. Next base: position 332 of record JANWZF010000141.1, on the reverse strand, counting down.
CCTGCGCCAGACGCAGCTCGGTGCCCTGCAGCCGTGCCACCTTTTGCGCCACGTCAGCCATGTTGAGCGTGCCGGTGGAGGCGTAGATCAGTGCCAACGCAATCAGAAAGAGAGCTGACGCGGTCAGGTTCAGCACCACGTAGTGCACCCCCATGCGCAGCCGCTCGCGGCCCTGGCCGTGCAACAGCAGTGTGTACGAGGCGATCAGCAACACCTCGAAAAAGACAAACAGGTTGAACAGATCCCCGGTGAGAAAGGCGCCGTTGAGCCCCATCAGCTGGAAGTGAAACAGGGCGTGAAAGTGCCGTCCCCGCACGTCCCAGCCCCCGCAG
>JANWZF010000140.1 GCA_025054905.1 Tepidimonas sp. | reverse complement strand
CGGGGTGCTGCTCATCGCGGCGCGCTCCTGGGGGTGGCGGAAAACGGCTTCACTTGGCACCGGCGGCAGCCAGCGCGAACACGGAATTGGGGGCATTGACCCGGATCGGCTTGACCACCGGGTGTGGCGAGATGGCGCGCTTCAGCGAGGGCGCGGGCTCCACCACCGCCCCTTTGGCCAGCTGATCGTCCACGAGCTTTTGCAGCGTGACCGAGCGCAGGAACTCGATCATGCGCTCGTTGAGCTCGGCCCACAACTCGTGCGTCATGCACGGCTGGCCATCGCCCTGGCAGTTTTCCTTGCCGCCGCACTGAGTGGCGTCGATCGGTTCATCCACCGACAGGATGATGTCGGCCACGGTGATTTCGCTGGCCTTGCGCCCGAGGGTATAGCCCCCTCCGGGACCGCGGGTGGACTCCACCAGCTTGTGCCGGCGCAGCTTGCCAAACAACTGCTCCAAATAGGACAGCGAGATGTGCTGGCGCTGGCTGATCGCAGCCAGCGTGACCGGACCGCTGGCCTGGCGCAAGGCCAAGTCGATCATCGCCGTGACGGCGAAGCGCCCCTTGGTGGTCAGACGCATGGCGACTCTCCTGGCTGACAGCCTGGGAGGCCGGGCCCCTTGCCCGGCTGTAATTCCCGACTGTTTTGCTGAAGTATAGCAAAAGTCGAACGAAACAGTCGGGAATTTGGGCCCGCTCCCTCAGTGGGTGGTCTGCCAGCCGCTGTCCCTGCTCGGGCGCGCCCCGTCCAACGGAAAGGCAAACTCGATGCCGGTGCCGGGATGGGCGTCGTAGAAACGCACCGTCGCGCCCAGCTTGGCCGCACGGGTCAGCACGTTGCGCAGGCCGCGTCCCTCCCGGGGGCGCTGATCGACCGGCGGCAGCCCCACCCCATCGTCCTCGATGGTCAAGATGACGTGATCGTCGCGCTGCCAGGTGCTGACGACGATGCGCCGTGCCTGGGCGTGCTTGACCACGTTGGCAAAGATCTCCTGCAAACAGCGAAACAGGTGCAGCACCCCGCGCGAATCGAGCACCGCCAGCGGGGGTACGTCCTGCACCTCCCAGCGCAACTCGATGCCCGCGCCTTCCAGCGCCGGGCCCAGACGCCGGCGCAACGTCCCCAGGATCGCGGGCAGATCGCCGTCCATGGGCTCGAAAGAGTCCAGCGTCAGGCGCAGTTCGTCCAGCGCTTGACGCAGCATGGCAGCCAGCGCCTCGCGGTCCAGCTGGGCGTCGGGATTGCGCACCAGGTTGAGGGTCTGCACCAGCTGGCTGCCCAAGCCATCGTGCATGTCGCGCATCAGGCGACGACGCTCTTCCTCGATGGCGCGCTGCCGCTCGGCGGCCTGCAGCCGCTGAAAGGCGGCGCTGAGTTCGCGTTCGCGTTGGGCAATGCGCTGCGCCAGCGTTTCGTTGAGTCGGTGCACCGTCTGGGCCCAGCCGGCGGCGCGTTCGACCAGCACCCAGCCCAAGGTCAAGGTCAGCACCAGGCTGCCGAATGACATCCAGCGCAAATCGCCATCGCCGGGCCAGCCGAGCTGAATGACGCCAAAGTCCCGCAACGCCGTGACCCAGGTGAACAAGGCCACCAAGGCCACCAACTGCTGTTGCGGCAGCAGCGCCCGCTGGCTCAGGCGCTCCCGCACCGCCGCCAACAGCGAGGCGGCCGCAAACACCGTCAACACCCCGGCCCAGAAACGGATGACGTCGTAGTCATCGGCCCACAGCGCCGCCGTGATCAGCAGCGGCGTCAGCACCATCGTCAACCATGCGCCGCGGCGCACCCAACGCAGACGCCGGCCGAAAAGCTCCTCGATGGTCAACACGAAAAAGCCTACATAAATGCCAAACGCCGTCCAACGGGCCAGCAGCAGCGCAGCAAAGGGCAACGGTGGCTCCACCGCCACCAGCAGGGCCGTGCGCAGCCCATGCGCCAGCGACGCCAGCCCAATCAGCAAGAACAGCCGCTCGCGCAGTGCGCGCCATAGCAACAGCGCCAACGCACCGATGAACAGCGCCAGCGCGGCCATGACCCACGATCCCGTACCCTGCCACAACAACAGCGACTGATGACGATCCTGCAACACCTCCTGCGGGCCCAGCACCACGCGGCCCAGGCCGCTGCGATCCAGGATCTGCGCCTGAACTTCCACTGCCAGGCGGTTGTCCTGCGGTTGCCAGGACAGCAGCGCCGGGGGCAACGCCACATAGTGGGGTACCGCACTGCCGACCACGGTCTGATCACGGGGCGCGGTCCAGCCGAACTGGTAGATCTCCTGCTCGTTGAGCAGCACCCGCAGGCGAATGCCAGCCCGCGGCAGCAGCACCCCCAGCCGTGCGCTGGCCGCATCGTCGTAGTGCAGCCCCGTTGGCCACGGTAGCTCGTACCGAACGGTGCCCCACCAGGCGGGACCTTCATCGTCCAACACGTGCGGCAGCCGCACCGTTCGCGGCGCCTGGCCCGGATCGTGCGGCAGGCTGATTTGCGCCACATCCAGCGCAAACACCCCCGGCACAGCCCACGGACGGGTCAACCCATACAGCGCCCCCAGCACGGCCAGCAACAACAGCGCGACGATGCCCACCAGCCCGCGCGACGGTGGCGGCCCTGCAGATGGCGCAGCGGCGGGGGCCAGGGTCACAGCAGCCCCCGCGCCTGCGCAGCGCGCACCACCTGCACGCGGGTGCGCACCGCGAGCTTGCGGTACAGGTTCTTGATGTGTGTGCTGACGGTGGCCACCCCGATGCCCAGGCGCTGCGCGATCTCCTTGTTGACGTAACCTTGGGCGACCAAACGCAGCACATCGGTTTCCCGTTCGGACAACATCGGCACCGGCCCTTCGGCCAAGGCGCCGTCTCCGCCATCGGCTTCCGTCGGCTGGCGAAACTGCTTCAGCAGCATGCGCGCCAGCAGCGGGGAAATCGGCGCACCACCCTGGCGAATCTGCTCGATGGCTTCGATCAGCTCCTGCGCCGAACAGCCCTTGAGCACGTAGCCGGTCGCGCCCATCTGCAGGGCACGGATCAAACGCGACTCGTCCCCGAACACCGTGAAAACCAGCAGCTCGGCCTCGGGCCGGGCTTCGGCGAGCAGCCGCAGCATGTCTTCCCCGCGGCCATCGGGCAAACCCAGGTCGACCAAAAATACGTCGGCCAGACTGTGCGGGGCCATCATCTGGGCATGCGCGTAGGTGTCGGAGTAGCCCACGAGCTTCCACTCGGGACGCTGGCGCAGCGTGTCCTCGACGAAGCGCAGGATGCTGCGGTCGTCTTCGATCAAGTACAGACGCGTGATGCCGGACATGCGCCGATTGTCGACCAAGCCACAGCCGCATCGACCTCCCCCAAATGGGGGAGCCCGGGCGCATTCAGCTCACCGCATCGGGGTGCTGGGCGCCCAGCACGCGCGCCTTGAGGGCCTGCAGCGCATCGCGAGCCCGCGCCGCCGCCTCGAATTCCAGGTTGCGCGCATGCTCCAGCATCTGCCGCTCCAGCCGCTTGATCTCGCGTGCCAGCGCCGCTTCGTCCATCTCGTCCACCCCGAGCGGGGTCGGATGCGCTTCGACGGCGCGTGGCGCGCCGTGCGGGGCCTGCTGCGGGCTGCTGACGCCCTCGATCAGGTCTTTGATGCGCTTGCTCACACCGCGCGGCGTGATGCCATGAGCCGCGTTGTAAGCCAGCTGCTTGGCCCGGCGCCGCTGCGTCTCGTCGATGGCGCGACGCATCGACTCGGTGACGGTATCCGCGTACAGGATGGCCATGCCGTGGAGGTTGCGCGCCG
>JANWZF010000055.1 GCA_025054905.1 Tepidimonas sp. | reverse complement strand
TCCACCACGCCCAACGTCAGGCCAGCCGGCTCCCCCAAGCGGGTTGCGATGAATGCGTCTGCCACCGCCGTCGGGGCATGGCGGCGCAACAGCGTGGCCTGGGCCAGCAGCGCCATCGTTTGGGCAACGATCCGAGCCTGTGCAGGCAACTCCTGCGCATCGGCAGACGTCAACGCCGCCTGCAGCCACTGCAGAGGGCGCAGCGCCGCCGCATCGGCCGACAGGGCCTGCCGCCAATCCTCCCACAGGGCGAGCGCCAAGGCGGGTTCGCGGGCCACGGCGCGCAGGATGTCCAGCGCCATCACATTGCCGGAGCCTTCCCAGATGGAGTTGACAGGGGCCTCGCGCAGCAGGCGGGGCAGCGGGCTTTCCTCAACATAGCCGTTGCCACCCAGCACCTCCATGGCCTCTGCGGTGGCCGCCACGGTGCGCTTGCAGACCCAGAATTTGGCCGCAGGGGTGACGAGGCGGCGCCACGCGTGGTCCAGCCTCGACTCACCTTCGCACGCCCGGGCCAGGCGCAAACCCAGCTGCAAGGCAGCTTCGCTTTCCAGCGCCAGATCCAGCAGCACCCCTCTCATGGCCGGCTGGTCGGCCAGCCTCCGACCAAAGGCCTGGCGGTGGCGTGCCGCGTGCAGGGCCTGCACCAGCGCGCTGCGCAGAATCGCCGCACTGCCGAGCACGCAGCTGATACGGGTGGTGCTGGCCATTTCAACCAGGGTGGCCAGGCCACGGCCCTCCTCCCCGATCAGGATGCCCAGAGCGTCCTGAAATTCGACTTCGCCGCTGGCATTGCTGCGGTTGCCGAGCTTGTCTTTCAGGCGCTGGATGCGCACCGCATTGCGCCGTCCATCCAGCCACCAACGGGGGACGAAAAAACAGCCGATCGGACCGTCAGTGCCCAATCGCGCGCTGACCAGGTGCGCATCGCTGCTGGGCGCGGAGTAAAACCACTTGTGCCCGCGCAAGCGATAGACAGCGCCACGGCCCTGACCCTGCACGGGCCAGGCGGTGGTGGTGTTGGCGCGCACGTCCGAGCCCCCCTGTTTCTCGGTCATGCCCATGCCGATCCACAGCGCACGCCGGTGCTGCAGCGGCGCATCGGTCTCGTCATACGTGTCGGCCAGCAGGCGCTCACCCAGCAACGTCCACAGCGCGGGCTCCCGCTGCAGCAAAGGGATGGCGGCCTGCGTCATCGTGGTCGGGCACAGGGTGCCTTGCTCGACCTGCCCGTGGAGGTAAAACAGGGCGGCCCAGGCGCTCCAACGGCCGGCGCGGTGGTCGCGCCAGGGCAGGCTGACGCCGCCGGCACCGCGCAAGCGCCCCAACAGGAGGTGCCAGGCCGGATGGAACTCGACGGCGTCGATGCGGTGTCCCTGGGGGTCGAACGGACGATGCCGCGGTGGGTACTCGTTGGCCGCCACAGCGGCCGCAAGGCTGCTGGGCTGGCTGATCTGCCCTGCGTAGGCATGCAGCGCGGGCAAGGCCCACTCGGCGGCCCCGAGCCGCAGGCCTTCCTGCAGGGCCGTGTCCAACGCCAGCAGATCACCTCCAGCCCAGGGTGGCACCTGGTTGAACACGTCGTGCGTGCGCCACGGATCGTCGCTCGGCTGGACTTGCTCGGATTGCGCGTTCATCGGTGGATCTCCCCAAGGCGCTGCAGCGCCATCGTTGCCAGACCGCGGCCGCCGGCTGGGAGGCTGCGTCGCACCGATAGCCAGGCTGGTGTTCGCAGCCTAGCACGTCCAACGTTTGTCCGCGGTGCCTGGTCAGGTCAGCGCGGTGTCGACGTCGCGCCGCTGCAACGCCAGGTATTCGCGCGACTGCATCTCCGTCAGGCGCGAAACGGTGCGGGGGAACTCGTGCGCCAGCGGGCCTTCGGTGTAGAGCTGCTCGGGAGGCACCGCCGCCGAGACGATCAGCTTGACGCGCCGGTCGTACAGCACGTCCACCAGCCACGTGAAGCGACGTGCCGCGCTGGCCAGGTTGGGCGGCATCTCCGGCACGTTGCTCAGCAGCACGGTGTGGAACTGGCTGGCCAGCTCCAGGTAGTCGTTTTGGGAGCGTGGCCCACCGCACAGGGTGCGAAAGTCGAACCAAACCACGCCGCCGGCCCGTCGGATGGCGCGGATCTCGCGTCCTTCGATGCGCAGCACCGGATCCTCATCCTGGGCTTCGGCCAGCTGCTCGAAGACCGCTTCCATCTCGCGCTCGGTGGCCTCGCCCAGCGGGGTCAGGTAGGTGCGCACGTGCTCCAGCGCCCGGCGCCGATAGTCCACACCTTGGTCGACCTGGACGATGTCCATCGTGCGCTTGAGCAGCTCGATGGCCGGCAGGACGCGATCGCGGTGCAGGCCATCCGGGTACAGTCCATCCGGGTGGAAGTTGCTGGTGGTGACCATGCCGATGCCATGCTCCTGCATGGCCACCAGCAGCCGGTGCAGGATCATCGCGTCGGTGACGTCGGCGACGTGAAATTCATCAAAGCAGATCAGGCGAAAACGCACCGCCATCTGGCGTGCCAGGGCCTTGAGCGGATCGACGGTGCCCTGCAGGCTGGCCAGCTCACGATGCACTTCGCGCATGAACTCGTGAAAGTGCAAGCGCGTCTTGCGCCGCAGCGGGACGGCCTGGTAAAAGCAATCCATCAGAAAGCTTTTGCCGCGACCCACCCCTCCCCACAGATACACGCCGCGGGGTACCGGCAGACGGTTGATGAGCTTTTTGAGTGCGTTGGAGCGGCGGCGCTTGAACTCGATCCACTCGGCAGCGCAGCGCTCCAGGGCCTGCACCCCCCGCAGCTGCGCTGGGTCGCTGACAAAGCCGTGCGCGGCCAGCGCCGCTTCGTAGGCGCGTCGCACCGGCCCCCAGCCGGCCGGATCGCCGGGGGGCGGCGCGTCGGTCATCGCCACGGCCTGCTGTTGCACGGGATCAGAAGTTGAGCGGGCGCTTGTCCACCGCGAGCGCGGCTTCCTTGGTTGCCTCCGACAGCGACGGGTGGGCATGGCAGATGCGCGCGATGTCTTCGGCACTGGCCTTGAATTCCATCGCCATCACCGCTTCGGCGATCAGCTCGGAGACCAGCGGGCCCACCATGTGCACACCCAGGACTTGGTCCGTGGCCGCATCGGCCAGGATCTTGACCATCCCGGTGGTGTCACCCAAGGCGCGCGCGCGCCCGTTGGCCATGAACGGGAACGTTCCCACCTTGTACGCCCGCCCGCTGGCCTTGAGCTGCTGCTCGGTGGCACCGACCCAGGCCACCTCGGGGCTGGTGTAGATGACCCACGGGATCGTGTTGAAGTCCACGTGCGGGTGCTGGCCTGCAATGCGCTCGGCCACCGCCACGCCCTCCTCTTCGGCCTTGTGCGCCAGCATCGGCCCGCGCACGACGTCGCCGACGGCCCACACGCCGGGCAGGTTGGTGCGGCACAGCGCGTCGACGACGATCGCGCCGCGTTCATCGAGCTTGAGTCCGACCTTGTCGGCCCCCAGGCCCTCGGTGTTGGGCACGCGCCCGATCGAGACGATCAGGCGCTCGGCTTCCAGCGTTTGCCCCTGGCCCTGCGCATCGGTGTAGGCGATCGTCACGCCCCTCTTGTGGGTCTTGACCTCGCCGACTTTGACGCCAAGCTCGATCTTGAGGCCCTGCTTGTCGAACGCCTTCTTGGCCTCCTTGGCTATTTGCTCGTCGGCCGCAGCCAGGAACGTCGGCAGGCCTTCGAGGATCGTGACCTCAGCCCCCAGGCGACGCCAGACCGAGCCCATTTCCAGCCCGATGACGCCCGCGCCGATGATGGCGAGCTTTTTGGGCACCGCTTGCAGCCGCAGCGCGCCGTCGTTGGACAGGATGCGCTCCTCATCAAACGCCACCCCAGGCAGCGCCCGCGCGCGCGAGCCGGTGGCCACGATCACGTGGCGCGCCTGCAGCGTGGTGTTCTGGGCTCCCTCCACGGCCAGCTCGTAACCGCCATCCAGCGCGCGCACGAACGAGCCCCGGCCGTGCAAGAACGTGACCTTGTTCTTTTTGAACAGGTACAGGATGCCGTCGTTGTTCTGCTTGACGATGGCGTCCTTGCGGGCGACCATGGTGGGCACATCGATCTTGACCGTGCCGGTGGCGATGCCGTGATCGGCGAAGTGCAGCCGCGCATGCTCAAAGTGTTCGGAAGACTGCAGCAGCGCCTTGGACGGAATGCAGCCTACGTTGGTGCAGGTGCCGCCGGGGGCCGGGCCACCGGAGGCGTTGGTCCAGGCATCGATGCAGGCCACGCGGTAGCCCAGCTGCGCGGCGCGGATGGCGGCGATGTAGCCCCCGGGGCCGGCACCGATGACGGCGATGTCGAAGGTTTGGCTCATGGTGTGGCGCTCCTTGCCTCAGATGTTGAACAGCAGGCGCGCCGGGTCTTCCAACGCCTCTTTCATCGCCACCAGGCCCAGCACCGCTTCGCGGCCGTCGATGATGCGGTGGTCGTAGCTCAGGGCCAGGTAGTTGATCGGGCGGATGACGATCTGCCCGTTTTCCACCACCGGACGCTCTTTGGTCGCATGAACCCCCAGAATCGCGGACTGCGGCGGGTTGATGATGGGGGTCGACAGCATCGAGCCAAACACGCCGCCGTTGGAAATCGAGAACGTGCCGCCGGTCATCTCGTCGATGCCCAGCTTGCCGTCAGCGGCGCGCTTGCCAAAGTCGGCGATCTTCTTCTCGATCTCGGCAAAGCTCATCTGATCGGCGTTGCGCAGGATGGGGACCACCAGCCCGCGCGGCGAGCCCACCGCGATGCCGATGTCGAAATAGCCGTGATAGACGATGTCGTTGCCATCGACACTGGCGTTGAGGATCGGAAACTTCTTCAGCGCATGCACCGCCGCCTTGACGAAAAAGCTCATGAAGCCGAGCTTGACCCCGTGCTCCTTCTCGAACTTCTCCTGATACTTTTTGCGCAACTCCATGACCGGCGCCATGTTGACCTCGTTGAACGTGGTCAGGATGGCGTTGGTGGCCTGCGATTGCAGCAACCGCTCGGCGATGCGGGCACGCAGGCGCGTCATCGGCACGCGCTGCTCGGGACGGTTGGCCAGCTCGGGGGGCAAGCCCACCGGAGCGTGGACCTGTGGCAGCGCCTTGGCCGGCGTCGGGCTCGGGATGACCGCCGCCGCAGCGGCTTGGGGCGCCGCCACCGCAGCCAGCACGTCCCCCTTGGTGATGCGACCATCCTTGCCGGTGCCGGTCACCGAGCCGGGTTGCAGACCGTGATCGGCCATCAACTTGGCCGCTGCCGGCATCGCAACGGCAGCCTGGGCCGCCCCGGCAGCAGGGATCGGGGCCGCCGCGGCAGGGGCGGCGGCAGCGGCAGGAGCTGGGGCTGGGGCTGGGCTGGCGACTGCGGCGGCCTTGGCCTCGGTGTCCACCCGAGCAATCACCTGCTCGGAGACGACGGTGCCGCCGTCACCCACCACGATCTCGGCGAGCACACCGGAGGCGGGGGCCGGAACCTCCAGCACCACTTTATCGGTTTCGATTTCGATCAGGATCTCATCGGCGGCGACGGCATCGCCGACCTTCTTTTTCCATTGCAACAGCGTGGCTTCGGCGACCGATTCGGACAGCTGCGGAACCTTCACTTCAACGATGGCCATGGTGATTCTTTCCCGAAAATGCGTGTTCGATGCGGATGCGGGCGGCGGGGCGCACCAGCGCCGGCACGCCGCGCACGCGACAGCGGCGGCTTACTTGCTGAGGATGAAGCCCTTGAGGCGACCAAACGCAGCCTCGACCAGGGCTTTTTGCTGCTCCTGGTGCAGGTGCGCGTAGCCCACGGCCGGCGAGGCCGACGCGGCCCGGCCGGCGTAGCCGAGCCGCTGGCCATCCAGCATGTTTTCGTGGATGTTGTGCTGCACGAAGAACCACGGCCCCTGGTTCTGCGGCTCGTCCTGGCACCACACCACGTCGGTGGCGTTGGGGTAGCGCTTCATTTCGGCCGCAAACGCCTTGTGTGGGAACGGATAGAGCTGCTCGATGCGCACGATCGCCACGTCGTCGGCGCTCTTTTCCTCGCGTTTGCGCACCAGGTCATAGTAGACCTTGCCGGAGCAGACGATCACCCGCTTGACGCGATGCGCGTTCTTGACGATGTCGGCGTTGAGCTCGGGGATGACGGTCTGGAAGCCGCCCTTGGTGAACTCCGACAGCGGCGAGGTCGCGTCCTTGGCACGCAGCAGCGACTTGGGCGTAAACACGATCAAGGGCTTGCGCAGGTTGCGCACCATCTGCCGCCGCAGGACATGGAAGATCTGACTGGCGGTGGTCGGCTGCACGATCTGCATGTTGGTGTCGGCCGCCAGCTGCATGAAGCGCTCGATGCGCGCCGAGCTGTGCTCCGGCCCCTGCCCCTCGTAGCCGTGCGGCAGGAACAGCGTGATGCCGTTGATGCGCCCCCACTTGACTTCGCCGGAGGCGATGAACTGGTCGATCACCACCTGCGCCCCGTTGGCAAAGTCGCCAAATTGGGCCTCCCAGATCACCAGCGTGTTGGGATCGTTGGAGGCGTAACCGTACTCGAAGCCCAGCACCGCTTCTTCCGACAGGATCGAATCGATCACGGTGAACGGCGCCTGGTTGTCGGCCACGTTCTGCAGCGGAATGTAGGTGCCCTCATCCCACTTCTCGCGGTTCTGGTCGTGGATGACCGCATGGCGGTGCGTGAAGGTGCCGCGGCCGCAGTCTTCGCCGGACAGGCGCACCGCGTAGCCGCTGGCCACCAGCGAGGCAAAGGCCATGTGCTCGCCCATGCCCCAGTCCACGTTGATTTCGCCACGGCCCATCGCGGCACGGTCGGCCAGCACCTTCTTGACCAGCGGGTGCGGCGTGATGTTGTCCGGCACGGTCGTGATGCGTTCGGCCAGGCGCTTCCACTCCGACAGCGGAATGGCCGTATCGGCCACGTCGGTCCACTTCTTGCCCAGGAACGGGGCCCAGTCAACGGCGTACTTGCTCTTGTAATTGGTCAACACCGGATCGACGGTGCGCCGCCCCTCGTCGAGCATGGCGCGGTAGGTCTTGACCATGTCCTCCGGCCCTTGCGGCGGCAGCACGCCCTGGGTGACCAGCTTGTCGGCGTACAGCTTGCGCGTGCCCGGGTGCTGCGCGATTTTTTTGTACATCAGCGGCTGCGTCAGGCTGGGCGTGTCCTGCTCGTTGTGGCCCAGCTTGCGGAAGCACACGATGTCGATGACCACGTCCTTCTTGAAGGTCTGGCGGAACTCCACCGCCAGCTGGGTGGCCAGCACCACCGCTTCGGGGTCGTCGCCGTTGACGTGCAGCACCGGCGCTTCGATCATCTTGACCACGTCGGTGCAGTACAGCGTCGAGCGGCTGTCGCGCGGGTCCGACGTCGTAAAGCCGATCTGGTTGTTGATGACGATGTGCACCGTGCCCCCGGTGTAGTAGCCGCGCGTCTGCGCCAGCGCCAGCGTCTCCATCACGACGCCCTGACCGGCAAAGGCTGCATCGCCGTGCACCAGCACCGGCAGCACCTGGTCGCCCTTGCGGTCGCCGCGACGATCCATGCGTGCGCGCGCCGAGCCCTCCACCACCGGGTTGACGATTTCCAGGTGCGACGGGTTGAACGCCAGGCTCAGGTGCACCGGCCCGCCGGGGGTGGAGACATCGGAGCTGAAGCCCTGGTGGTACTTGACGTCACCGGCGGGCAGATCCTCGGGGGCGGTGTGCTCGAATTCCGCGAACAGGTCCTTCGGCATCTTGCCCAGCACGTTGACCAGCACGTTGAGGCGGCCACGGTGCGCCATGCCGATGACGATTTCCTGCACCCCCAGCGCCCCGGCGCGCTGGATCAGCTCGTCCATCGAAGCGATGAAGCTCTCCCCACCCTCCAGCGAGAAGCGCTTCTGGCCGACGTACTTGGTGTGCAGGTAGCGCTCCAGGCCTTCGGCCTTGGTGAGGTTTTCCAGGATATGCTTTTTCTGCTCCGCGCTGAAGGACGGCTTGCTGCGGATGCTTTCGAGCTTTTCCTGCCACCAGCGCTTCTGTTTTTGGTCGCTGATGTACATGTACTCGGCACCGATGGTGCCGCAGTAGGTCTCGCGCAGCGCGTTGAGCAGCTCGCGCAGCGACATCGTCTCCTTGCCAAAGTAGGTGTTGGAGACGTTGTAGACGGTTTCCAGGTCGGCGTCGGTGAAGCCGTAGAACGACGGCTCCAGCTCGGGAATGTCGGGGCGTTCCGAGCGCTTCAGTGGATCCAGGTTGGCCCAGCGCACCCCGAGATTGCGGTAAGCCGCGATCAGCTGCTGCGTGGCCACGCGCTTGCGTGCCACGTCGCTGTCGGCTCCCTGCGCCACCACCACCGGCTTCGGCCCCTGCTTGGCCAGCTCGGCAAAGGCGTTGATCACCGGCATGTGCGGGATGTCCCGCGCGTCGCTGCCATCGACAGCCGGCACGTGTTGCAACGCGTCGAAATAGTCCCGCCACGAGTCGGGCACGCTGCTGGGGTCGGTGAGGTATTTTTCGTACAACTCTTCGACGTAGGGCGCATTGCCCCCGAAGAGGTACGAGTTGGCGGTGTACGCCTGGTAGACGCTCGTGGGTTCGCTCATGGAATCGCTGACCTCCGTTTCCCTGCGGGAAACCTGCTGGTTGGAATCACCTTCCGCGACACGGCTGAACCGGTTGGCGGACGCGACTGTGACACTGGAAGGGCCGGTGCAGCCACGATTGTGCCACCAACCGATCCGTCTCGTGCGACGATTTTGTAACGATTTCGAAACCGCTGGCGCTGAGCGAGCGCCGACTCCTCAGGTGCCGCGCGGCGTCAGGCGCTGACTCGGCGGTACCCCGCCGGGCTCGTCCAGCTCGATGGCGATCTGGGTGCAGACGGTACGGCACAGCGCCACCGCCTGCTCGCTTTGCACACGGTAATACACCTGGGTTCCCTCCTTGCGCTTGGCCAGCACGCCGGCGCGGTACAGAAGGTTCAGGTGCTGCGACAGGTTGGGCTGCGTGGTGTCGATCTCGTTCAACAGCTCCGACACCGATTTCTCTTTGTCACACAACGCATTGATGATGCGCAGCCGCATCGGCGTGGACAGAATGCCGAACAGCTCGGCGGCCAGCTCGAAGACGCGTTGCTTGTCAACGACCGCGTCGGTATCGGTCAGTTGTTGCATATATCAGCATTCGGGTGTCTATGCGGCAATGATAACCACAAAGACCCCGAATGCCCACATCGGTGGCGTCAGCGTGGCGACACCAGGTCGCGGATCTGCTGCAGTGCACTCGGATCATCCAGCGTCGTCAGGTCGCCGGGGTCGCGCCCCTCGCAGACGGCCTGAATGGCGCGGCGCAGCAACTTGCCACTGCGGGTTTTGGGCAACAGCGAGACGAAGCGCACCCGCGCCGGACGCGCCACCGCACCGAGCTGCTCGTCCACCCGCTTCATGATGTCGCCTTCCAGCTGCAGGGCGTCGGCCGGCGTGGCTGCGCGGGTCGGATCCTTCAGCACCGCAAACGCCATGGCCACCTGCCCCTTCAGGGGGTCGGCCACGCCGACCACGGCGACTTCGGCCACCGCCGGGTGACTGGCGATGCTCTCCTCGATCTCGCGCGTGCCGAGGCGGTGGCCGGCGACGTTGATGACATCGTCGGTGCGTCCGAGGATGTAGTAGTAGCCGTCGGCATCGCGCACGCCCCAGTCGAAGGTGCTGTACATCTGGCGTCCCGGGATGCTGGACCAGTAGGTCTTGACGTAGCGTTCGTCATCCCCCCAGACCGTCTGCAGACAGCCCGGCGGCAGCGGGTACTGCACGGCGATCACGCCTTTGCGGTCGGGCTCGTGGATCTCCTCGCCGGTGTTCTCATCGATCAGGCGCACATCGTAGCCGTAGACCGCCTTGCCTGGCGAGCCGAACTTGGTGGGGGCAGGCTCAATGCCGTTGCAGATCGCCAGGATCGGCCAGCCGGTTTCGGTCTGCCAGTAGTTGTCGATCACCGGCTTGCCCAGCGCCTGCGCGATCCAGGTCGCGGTGGGCTCATCCAGCGGCTCGCCGGCCAGAAACAGCGCGCGCAGACTGCTCAGGTCATACCGGCTCAGGTAGGCGGGATCCTGCTTTTTCAGCACGCGCGCGGCGGTCGGCGCAGTAAACATGATGCTGACCCGGTAGTCCTGCACCAGGCGCCACCAGATGCCGGCATCGGGCCGAATCGGCGTGCCTTCGTACATGATCGTGGCCATGCCGTTGATCAGCGGCCCGTAGATGATGTAGCTGTGGCCGACCACCCACCCGATGTCGCTGGTGGAAAAGTAGGTCTCGCCCGGGTTGCCCATGTAGATGTGGCGCATGGAGGCCGCCAGCGCCACCGCGTAGCCGCCGGTGTCGCGCTGCACGCCCTTGGGCTTGCCAGTGGTCCCGCTGGTGTAGAGGATGTAGCTGGGGTGGGTGCTGTCCACCCACTCGCACGGCACTTGGGCGTCGAGGTGCTGCTCGCGCAGCGCCGCGTAGTCGACGTCGCGTCCTTCCACAGGGTCCAGCGGGGCCAGACCGCGGTTGACCATCAGCACGTGCTGGGGTTGGTGCTTGGACAAACGGATCGCTTCATCCAGCAGGTGCTTGTACGGCACCACCTTGCCAGCGCGCATGCCGGCGTCGGCGCTGACGATCACCTTCGGGGTGGCATCGTCAATGCGCGTGGCCAGGCTGTGGCTGGCAAAGCCACCAAACACCACCGAATGGATGGCGCCGATGCGCACGCAGGCCAGCATGGCAAACGCCGCCTGCGGGATCATCGGCATGTAGATCAGTACGCGGTCGCCCTTGCCCACCCCCAGCGAGCGCAGGATGGCGGCCATGCGCTGCACTTCCTCGTGCAGCTCACGGTAGGTGTAGACACGCTCGGTGTCAGTTTCGGTGGAGACGTAAATCAACGCGCGCTGGTCGGCGCGGGTGGCCAGGTGGCGATCCACCGCGTTGTAGCACAGGTTGGTCAGTCCGCCCTCAAACCACCGCACGAAAGGGGGACGGTCGGTGTTGCAGACCCGATCGAACGGGCGGTGCCAGTCGATCAGCCGGGCCTGTTCTGCCCAGAAAGCGTCGCGCTCGTCGATCGAGCGGCGGTAGAAGGCATCGTACTGGTTGGCCATGACGCAGCAAAGCTCCTCGGGTCAAAATGAAATGATCGACCCGTGGATTATGGAACGAGGGCTTGCGCCGACCTGACGGCGCCTGGCACCGAGCGCTTTTAGGCCAGCGGTCTGAACGCGTAGCCGCCGCTGGCAGCTTCCAGCGTTCCGAAGGCCGGAAACGGGAAGTGGTAGCCCCCCACCAGCAGGCGTTCGCGCACGATCTGATCGAACACGCGACGGCGGGTCTGGCGCGCCTGCTCCGGATCCATGTCGAACATCACGGCCCATTCGGGGTTGCGCACGAACAAGGCCGGGATGTTGGCGGTGTCGGCCACGTACATGAACCCCTGCCCCTGCGAACGCAACGTGAAAACGCACATGCCTGGCGTATGCCCGAAAGCGGCATCGGCGCGGATGCCTGGTGCCAGCTCGCTGCCCGGCTGGAACTGGACGATGCGTTCGGCCACCGGACCGCCCAGCGCGCGCCGCACGGTTTGGAAAGCGCCCTGCATCGCCTGGGGGGCAGCTTGCATGCGGGCATCGTCCATCCAGAACGCCCATTCGGGCGCGGGCACGTGCACCTTGGCGCGCGGAAAGGTCAGCCCACCGTCTTTGAGGCGCACGCCGTTGATGTGGTCACCGTGAAAGTGGCTGATCACCACATGG
>JANWZF010000261.1 GCA_025054905.1 Tepidimonas sp. | reverse complement strand
CCTTGCAGGATCAGCTTGGGCGTGGCGTCGGTCACCGCGCGCTTGAGACCCAGGCCGATCTGGCGCCGGCCACTCAGATACTGCGCCGTCAGGGTGTCGGCCTGCAGCAGTTCGGCCGGGGAGCCATCGAAGACGATGCGTCCGCCCTGCTCCCCCGGCCCGGGCCCCATGTCCAGGATGCGGTCGGCCGCCAGCATCACGGCAGGGTCGTGCTCGACGACCACCAGCGTGTTGCCGGCGTCGCGCAGCCGCGCCATCGCCCGGTTGATCCGGTCCAGATCGCGCGGATGCAGGCCGATGGAGGGTTCGTCGAGCACGAACAGGGTGTTGACCAGCGAGGTGCCCAGCGCGGTGGTCAGGTTGATGCGCTGCACCTCGCCGCCCGACAGCGTGCGGCTCTGGCGGTCCAGCGTCAGGTAGTCCAGCCCGACTTCGCCCAGGTAGCGCAGGCGGGCCAGAATTTCGTCCAGCACCAGCTTGAGCGCCTGCTCATCAGCCGACGCGGGGGCTGGACGGTGGGCCGAGGCCCCCACCGGGACGGCAGCCCGCCCTGGCTGGGGATGGGCGTCGCGACCCCCGACGCCCAAGTCCGTCGCCAGGTGCTCCATGAAAAGGCGCAGCCGACCGATCGGCAGCCGCATCAGGTCGTGCAAACACAGGCCCGGCAGCGCTTCCAGCTGGGCGCGGCTCCACGCCACGCCGGGGGGCATGAAGCGCTGGGACGGTGCCAGCACGGCATCGGCGTGCGCGCGCGTGCCCACGCGCCACAGCAACGCCTCGGGCTGCAGACGCGCGCCACGGCAGGCCGGGCATTCGGTGTAGCTGCGGTATTTGGACAGCAAGACGCGGATGTGCATCTTGTAGGTCTTGCTCTCCAGATAGTCGAAGAAGCGCCGGATGCCGTACCACTGGCGCTGCCAGTCTCCGCTGAAATCGTCGTCGCCTTCCAGCACCCAGCGGCGGTGCTCCTCGGCCAGGTAGGCCCACGGGGTGTCACGCGGCACACCGCGCGCCTCGGCGTGGCGCAGCAGATCGTCCTGGCACTCGCGAAACGCCGGGGTCTGGATCGGCTTGATCGCCCCGGCGCGCAGGGTCAGCTTCGGATCCGGGATGACCAGATCCCAATCCACCCCGATCACGCGCCCAAAGCCACGGCAGGTCGCGCACGCCCCGGCCGGGCTGTTGAAGGAAAACAGCGTCGGCCGTGGCGCGGCGTAGCGGGTGTCGCTGTCGGGGCAATGCCAGCCTTCGGAGTAGCGCCAGCGCTGCCAGCCGTCGCCCTGCTGCGCCCAGACGGTGAGCTGGCCCGCCCCGTGGCGCAGTGCGGTCTGCAGCCCCTCCTGCAGGCGCGCAGGCTCGGCGGTGCTGGCGCGCAGGCGGTCGACCACCACCTCCAGCTCGCGCCAGCCGTCGCGCTGCTGATCGTGCTGCACGCGCGTCCAGCCGCCTGCGGCCAACCATTGCTGCACCGTGTCGTCGGGGGTGTCGGCCGGCATGCGCGCGGTGAAGGTCACCACCAGCCGCGGGTCCCCTGCTGCCGCCGCACGCGCCCGCACGTCCGCGGCGATGCTGTCGGGGGTGTCGGGCCGCACCTCTTGCGCCGTGACGCGGTCGAACAGCCGGCCTGCGCGCGCCATCAGCAGCTTCAGGTGGTCGTTGAGCTCGGTCATCGTGCCCACCGTGGAACGCGAATTGCGCACCGGGTTGACCTGGTCGATCGCGATGGCCGGGGGCACGCCGTCGATGCGGTCGACCGCAGGCTTGTCCATGCGGTCGAGAAACTGCCGCGCGTAGGCCGAAAACGTCTCCACGTAGCGGCGCTGCCCCTCGGCAAACAGGGTGTCGAACACCAGCGAGGATTTGCCCGACCCAGACACGCCGGTGACGACGGTGATTTCACCGGTGCGCAGGTCCAGGTCGAGGTTTTTCAGCGTGTGCTGGCGCGCGCCCCGGATGCGGATGACGCCCTGCAACGGGCGGCCGGCTTCATCATCGGGCGGCGGGGAGAGGCTGGGCAGGGCGCAGTGGACGGTCATGGCCGGGCAGCGACGCAGGGTCAGGGCCCAACATTCTAGGAGCGCCGCCATGCCCCTGGGGGGTGAGGGCCGGTCGTCCTGCAAACCGGCCCGACGCCCGCTACACTGCGCACCGCAACACGTGCGAACAACCCGAGGAGCGAACAACAATGGCAGCCATAGCCCCGGTGTGCGATTTCGGCTGGAAGGCCCCTGGCTTTGACCTGCCCGGCGTCGATGGACGGCGCTGGCGCTATGAAGACGTGCGCGGCCCCCACGGCACGCTGGTGATGTTCATCTGCAACCACTGCCCGTATGTGCAGGCGATTCTGCCGCGCCTGATTCCGGTGACGCGCGAGCTGCAGGCGCTGGGCATCGGGGTGGCGGCGATCTCGTCCAACGACCCCGAGACCTATCCGGAAGATTCGTTCGAACAGATGCAACGCGTGGCGCGCGAGCGGGGATTTCCGTTTCCGTACCTGTACGACGAAACGCAGGACGTCGCACGCGCCTGGGGCGCGGTGTGCACGCCGGACTTTTTCGGCTTCAACGCCGCCGACGAGCTGCAGTACCGCGGCCGCTTCGATGCCTCGCGCAAGGAAGCGGCCCCGGAAGGGACCCCGTGCGATCTGCTGGAGGCGATGAAAACCATCGCCGCCACGGGTCAGGGCCCGCGGGAGCAGATCGCCAGCATCGGCTGCTCGATCAAGTGGCGCCAGGCTTGACCACCAGCACCGGCACCTTGGCGTGCGTGAGCACCTTCTGCGCCACGCTGCCCAGGATCAGCGCCTGCACGCCCTTGCGTCCGTGCGACGCCATCACGATCAGGTCGCAGCCCTCGGCGTCGCAGGTCTCCAGGATCCCTTCGTACACCACGTTGCGCTCGATCGTGTCACCCGCATAGGGCACCGCGCGCTCCTCGCAGACGCGACGCAGCTCCTCCAGCGCCTGTGTGGCCGCGGCCTTGGCTTCGGCCAGATAGGCCTGCAGGCCCACCGCCGAGGCATCCCCGATGCCGATGTAGGGGAACGGATCGATCACGTACACGCCGATGACCTGCGCACCGTGCTGGCGCGCCAGGTCGGCGGCGAACACACCGGCGGCCTGCGACAGCGCCGAACCATCGACCGGAACGAGGAT
>JANWZF010000152.1 GCA_025054905.1 Tepidimonas sp. | reverse complement strand
CCGCGCCCATGATTCGCGCACGTTCCTGCAGCGCCTGGTCGAGTTCCTGCACCCCGGACCCGACTCGCGGGCCGAGCTGATCGAAGCCCTGGCCGAGGCCGAGGACAACCAGGTCATTGGTGCCGAGTCGCGCATCATGCTGGAGGGGGTGATCCGCATCGCCGACATGACCGCGCGCGACGTCATGGTGGCCGCCGCGCGCATGGATGCGCTGGACATCCAGGCCCCGTACCCCGAGCTGCTCAACACCGTCATCGACACCGGGCACTCGCGCTTTCCGGTCTACGACGGCGAGCGCGACAACATCATCGGCATCCTGCTGGCCAAGGATCTGCTCAAGCTGCAGCGCGCCCCGGAACTCAATCTGCGCGCGCTGCTGCGGCCGGCGGTGTTCGTGCCGGAGAGCAAACCCCTCAACGACCTGTTGCGGGAATTCCGTGCCAACCGCAATCACCTGGCCATCGTGATCGACGAGTTCGGGCGCGTGGCGGGGCTGGTGACGATCGAGGACGTGCTGGAGGAAATCGTCGGCGACATCGAGGACGAATTCGATGCCGACGATGAGCCCGACGGCGACATCTTCGCGCTGGCCGATGGCACCTGGCGCATCAGCGGCGACACCCCGATCGAGCGCGTCAACGCGTGGTTCCAGGTGCAACTGCCCGAGGGTGAGTTCGAGACCATCGGCGGCTACGTCGCGCACGAAATGGGTCGTGTGCCGCGTCGCGGCGAGCAATTCGAGACGCAGGGCCTGACTTTTTTGGTGCAGCACGCGCGCGGCGGGGCGGTGCGCTGGTTCAAGGTCACGCGCGCTCCCGCCAGCGCATGAGCGTGCGCACCAGCCCCGAGGTGCCGGCGCTGGGACTGGCGTTGCTGGCCGGCCTGCTGCAGGCCTGGTCGGTGGCCTGGCCTTGGGCGTGGCCGTGGCTGCCGTGGCTGCACCGCGGGCAGCCGGCCGGCTGGCTGCAAGTGGTGTCCATGGCCCTGGCGGTGGCGCTGCTGGCCGCCAGCCCCAGCGGGCGGGCGTTGGTGATGCGTGCGCTGGCCTTTGCTGTGGCCTGGCTGGCCGGGGTCTTCTGGTGGCTGTTCATCTCGATGCATGTCTACGGCGGTCTGGCCGCGCCGCTAGCGGTGCTGGCGGTGGGGCTGCTGGCGCTGTTTCTGGCATTGGACTACGTGGCGCTGGCCTGGGTCTGGTGGCGTTGGCGTCCGGCCGCGGCGTGGGCGGCGGCGCTGGCCTGGGCCGCGGCCTGGACGCTGGCCGAGCTGGCGCGTGGCGTGCTGTGGAGCGGTTTTCCGTGGGGCGCCACCGGCTATGCCCACATCGAAGGCCTGGGGGCACTGGCGCCCTGGCTGGGGGTGTATGGCGTGGGCGGCCTGGCGGCGTGGCTGGCGGCCTGGCTGGCGCTGGCACGCCGCGCTGCGCGGGTGACCGCGCTGCTGCTGGCGCTGCTGCTGTGCGGCTGGCCAGGGGGTGGAGCCTGGCTGCAGCAGCGTCTGCCCGATGCCACGCAGCCCGCCGGCGAGCTGCCGGTGCGGCTGTTGCAAGGTGCCATCGCGCAGGACGACAAGTTCGATCCCGAGCGCGGCATCGCCCAGGCGCTGCGCTGGTATGGCCAAGCGCTGCTGGAGGCCCTGCAGGAGCCGCGCCTGGCCGACGGCCTGGTGGTGGCGCCTGAGACGGCCATCCCGTTGCTGCCGCAGGATGTGGACCCGGCTTACTGGCGCGCGCTGGCGCAGGCGGTGGCACAGGGTCGCACGGCAGTGCTGATGGGGCTGCCGCTGGGCAGTTTCAGCGCAGGCTACACCAATTCAGTGGTGGGTTGGCGGCCCGGCGTCGATCCGGCAGGGGCCGATCCTGCGCTGGCCCTGGCTTCCTACCGCTACGACAAGCACCACCTGGTGCCGTTCGGGGAATTTGTGCCGCCTGGCTTTCGCTGGTTTGTCGATCTGATGGTGATGCCGATGGGGGACTTCACGCGCGGGGCGCTGCCACAGGCGCCGTTGGGGTGGGCCGGGCAGCGCATCGCGCCGCACGTGTGCTACGAAGACCTGTTCGGCGAAGAGCTGGCCGCGGCGTTTGCCGATGCCGACCGTGCCCCCACGGTGCTGGTCAACGTCAGCAACATCGCGTGGTTTGGCGATGGCGTGGCCATCGACCAGCACCGCGGTATTGCGCGCATGCGCGCGCTGGAGCTGGGCCGCCCGATGCTGCGCGCCACCAACACCGGCGCCACCGCCGCGATCGACCATCGCGGCCGCGTGCTGGCCGAGCTGCCGCGCGGCCAACGCGGCGTGCTGGACGCCACGGTGTCGGCCCGTCAGGGCCTGACGCCGTATGCACGCTGGGCGGCACGCTGGGGCCTATGGCCGGTGGCACTGGCCGCTTTGCTGGCGGGGGTGGGGGCAGGGTTGCTGGGCGGGCGGCGGCAGGCAGGGCCGTAGAATCGTTGCCTTATGCTGACCTTCCAACAGATCATCCTGAAGCTGCAGGCGTACTGGGACGCGCACGGCTGCGCGTTGCTGCAGCCCTACGACATGGAGGTGGGGGCAGGCACCAGCCACACCGCGACCTTCCTGCGTGCACTGGGGCCCGAGCCCTGGAAAGCCGCTTACGTGCAGCCCAGCCGCCGGCCCAAGGATGGACGCTACGGTGACAACCCCAACCGCCTGCAGCACTATTACCAATTCCAGGTGGTGCTCAAGCCTGCACCGGCCGACATCCTGGATCTGTACCTGGGCAGCCTGCGCGCGCTGGGGCTGGATCTGCGGCGCAACGACATCCGCTTTGTCGAGGACGACTGGGAGAACCCGACGCTGGGCGCTTGGGGGCTGGGCTGGGAGGTCTGGCTCAACGGCATGGAGGTCACGCAGTTCACCTATTTCCAGCAGGTGGGTGGCATCGACTGCCGCCCGATCACCGGCGAAATCACCTATGGCCTGGAGCGGCTGGCGATGTACCTGCAAGGCGTGGAAAACGTCTTCGATCTCACCTACGCCCCCGGGCTGACCTATGGCGACGTGTTCCACCAGAATGAGGTGGAGCAGTCGGCCTACAACTTCGAGCACGCCGACGTGGAATTTCTGTTCACCGCCTTCGCCGCACACGAGCGGCAGGCCCGCCACCTGATGGAGCAGCAGCTGGCGCTGCCGGCCTATGAGCAGGTGCTCAAGGCCGCCCACACCTTCAACCTGCTTGATGCGCGCGGGGCCATCAGCGTCACCGAGCGCGCCGGCTACATCGGGCGCATCCGCAACCTGGCGCGCAGCGTCGCGCAAAGTTATGTCGACAGCCGGGCGCGGTTGGGTTTTCCGCTGGCGCCGCGGGCGTGGGCCGAAGAGGTGCTGGCGCAGCGTGCCGCACAGGGGGGCGCATGATGATGGCCCAACCGCTGTTGGTGGAACTGTTGGTGGAAGAGCTGCCGCCCAAGGCACTGCGTGGCTTGGGGGAAGCATTCGCGCACACGCTGGCCGAGCAGTTGCGTGCCCAGGGGCTGGCGCCGGCCGATGCCGTGGTGACGCCCTACGCCAGCCCACGGCGGCTGGCCGCGCACATCGCCCCGGTGTGGCCGCGCGCGGCCGACCAGCCGGTGCAGCTCAAGCTGATGCCGGCCAGCGTCGGGCTGGATGCCCAGGGGCAGCCCACGGCCGCCTTGCGCAAGAAGCTGGCCGCACTCGGGGTGACGCTGGAGGAGGCCGAGACCTGGACGGCACGGCTGGTGCGCCGCCACGACGGCAAGGCCGAGGTGCTGTACTGGGACAGCGTGGTCAGCGGCGTGACGCTGGCCGACGGTCTGCAAAAGGCCCTGGATGAAGCGCTGCGGCGGTTGCCGATCCCCAAGGTCATGACTTACCAGCTGGCCGATGGCTGGACCAACGTGCGCTTCGTGCGTCCGGCGCACGCGCTGGTGGCCTTGCACGGCGCGCAGGTGGTGCCGGTGCAGGCCCTGGGGTTGCAGGCTGGGCGCCACACGCACGGGCACCGCTTCGAGGCTGCACGCGACCCGATCGAACTGCCGCATGCCGACGTCTACGCCGAGGTGTTGCGGCGCGAGGGCGCGGTCATCGCCAGCTTCGAGCAGCGGCGCGCCGAGATCCGCCGCCAGCTGCAGGCCGCCGCCGAGCGCGTCGGTGGCGGCTGCCGGCCGATCGAGGACGAAGCGCTGCTGGAAGAAGTCACCGCGCTGGTGGAGCGCCCCCACGTGCTGGTGTGCCAATTCGAGCCGGCGTTCCTGCAGGTGCCGCAGGAGTGCCTGATCCTGACGATGAAGGCCAACCAGAAGTACTTTCCGCTGCTGGATGCGCAGGGGCGGCTGACGCACCGCTTTCTGGTGGTCAGCAATGTCAGCCCAGACGATCCGAGCGCGGTGGTGCAGGGCAACGAGCGCGTGGTGCGCCCGCGCCTGGCCGACGCCAAGTTCTTCTACGACCAGGATCGCAAACGCCCACTGGAGTCGCGCGTGCTGGGGCTGGCCAAGGTGGTGTACCACCGCGAGCTGGGCACGCAGGCCGAGCGTGTGGAGCGCGTGGCTGCCATCGCCCGCGCCCTGGCGCGGCGTCTGGGCGGCGAAGAGCTGCTGCGCCTGGCCGACCGCGCGGCGCTGCTGGCCAAAGCCGACCTGCTGACCGACATGGTAGGGGAGTTCCCTGAATTGCAGGGCACCATGGGCCGCTACTACGCGCTGCACGATGGCGAAGACGCGCGCGTGGCCGAGGCGATCGAGGATCACTACCGGCCGCGGTTTGCCGGCGATGCCCTGCCGCGCGGCGAGGTGGGGCTCGTGCTGGCGCTGGCCGACAAGCTCGAAACGCTCACCGGTCTGTTTGGCATTGGCCAGTTGCCCAGCGGTGACAAGGACCCCTATGCGCTGCGCCGCCATGCCTTGGGCGTGGTGCGCATGCTGATCGAGCGCGAGCTGCCGCTGGCGCTGCCCGATCTGCTCGACGATGCCGTGGCCGCCTTTGGCGAGCGTCTGCGTGACCCGCGCGAGGCCCTGGCCGATTTCATCCACGACCGTCTGGCGGTGCTGCTGCGCGAGCAGGGCTACAGCGCGCACGAGGTGGACGCGGTGCTGGCGCTGCGCCCGCCGCTGCTGCGCGAAGTGCCGCGGCGGCTGCAGGCCGTGCGCGCCTTTGCGGCGCTGCCCGAGGCCGCCGCGCTGGCGGCTGCCAACAAGCGCGTCGGCAACATCCTGCGCAAGGCTGAAGGGGTAGCGCCCGAGGCCGTGGATGCGCAGCGCCTGCAAGAGCCCGCCGAGCGCGCGCTGTACGAGGCGCTGCAACAGGTGCAGCCGCAGGCCGACGCCGCTTTGGCGGCGGGCGACTACACCGAAAACCTGCGCCGCCTGGCGGCGCTGAAGGCGCCGGTGGACGCTTTCTTTGACCAGGTCATGGTCAACGCCGAGGATGCGGCGCTGCGCGCCAACCGGCTGGCCCTGCTTGCGGCGCTGCAGCGCGCGATGAACCGCGTGGCCGACCTGGCGCGCCTGGCGGCTTGAGCGGGCGGGAGGCGCAGCACCATGCCCGGGCGTGACCCCAAGCTGCTGGTGGTGGACCGCGACGGCACGCTCAGCCGCGACCCGGAAGACTTTGTGCAGGGCCCGCAGGATTGGCTGCCGCTGCCCGGGGCGCTGGAGGCGCTGGCACGGCTGAACGAAGCGGGCTGGCGCATTGTCGTCGCCTCCAACCAGGCCGGGCTGGGGCGTGGGCTGTTCGATGTGGCCACGCTCAACGCCGTGCACGCACACATGCACCGTCTGTTGGCCCAGGCTGGGGCGCGCGTGGAGGCGGTGTTCTTCTGCCCCCATGCGCCCGATGAAGGCTGCAATTGCCGCAAACCCGCGCCCGGACTGTTGCTGGGCATCGCGCAGCGCTTCGGTGTGCAGCCGGCCCAGCTGGTGGCGGTGGGGGACTCGATGCGCGACGTGCAGGCCGCGCTGGCAGCGGGCTGCCAGACGCATCTGGTGCTGACGGGCCAGTTGGCCCACTGGCGTGGGCAGCCGCGTCCGGCCGAGTTGCCGCCCGAAGTCACCGTGCACGAGGATTTGCCGGCGCTGGCCGAGGCGCTGCTGGCGTGCGCGCCGGCACCAGGGGGCGCGGCATGAACGCCCTGCGTTCGTGGGCACACCTGCTGTTCATGGGGGTGACGGTGGTGCCGTGGGCGCTGGTGGCGTTGCTCGTTTCCCCCTGGGTGACTTCCCAGCGTTTGTACTGGATCTGCATTGGCTGGGCCAAGCTGCAAATCAAGGCAGCGCAATGGCTGCTTGGTATTCGCAATCAGATTATCGGTTGGGAGCATCTGCCAGCCGATCCACAGACGCCGGTCATCCTGTTGGCCAAGCACCAGTCGACCTGGGAAACGCTGGCCCTGCCAGCCCTGATGCCGCGCCCATTGGCGTTTGTGTTCAAGCGCGAGCTGCTCTACATCCCCTTCTTCGGCTGGGCGTTGGGACGGCTGGACATGATCCACATCGACCGCGCCAAGCGCGCGCAGGCGTTCCAGAAGGTGGTCGAGCAGGGGCGTGCCCTGCTGGCGCGGGGGGTGTGGGTGATCATGTTTCCGGAGGGCACACGCGTGCCGCGTGGGGCCAAGGGGCCATACAAGACCGGTGGGGCGCGGCTGGCGGTGGCCACCGGTGTGCCGGTCATCCCGATTGCCGTCACCTCGGGGCGATGCTGGCCGCGGCGTGCCATCGTCAAGCGGCCGGGGACCGTGGTGTTTTCGATTGGCCGTCCGATCCCCAGTGCGGGACGCGATCCGGACGAGCTGATGCGCGAGGTCGAACAGTGGATCGAGGCGGAAATGCGCCGACTCGACCCCGAGGCCTACCGCGACCCAGCGGGCAGCGATGAGCGAACGTCCACCGCCGCTGCCGGTTGAACCGCCGGGCCGTGCCCCGTGGCACCATCCGCAAGCCAACCGCCGCATCGTGCTGGCCGGCCGCGAAGTCCATTACCGCTTCGAGCGCCGCGCGCGCCGAACGCTCGGGCTGCGGGTGGGGCCGCAGGGCTTGCAGGTGCACGCGCCGCGGCAGGCACCATGGTCCTGGGTGGAGGACTTGTTGCAGCGCAAGGCGGCCTGGGTGCTGGCGCACCTGCAGCGCCAGGCCCAGCGGCCGCGGCCGAGCTGGCCCGAACCCACCCCAGCTCTGCTGCAGCAGGCGCGGCGCGACCTGACCGAGCGTGTGGCGCACTGGGCGCCGCGGTTGCAGGTGCAGCCCGCCCGTCTGCGCCTGTCCAGCGCACGCACGCGCTGGGGCAGCGCCAGCAGCCGCGGTACGATCAGCCTGAACTGGCGGCTGCTGATCCTGCCCGAGCCGCTGCGCGATTATGTGGTCGTGCACGAGCTGGCCCATCTGCGCGAAATGCACCACGGGCCGGCATTCTGGGCCTTGGTGGCCTCGGTGCTGCCCGACCACGCCGCACGTCGCGCCGCACTGCGCCAGTGGCCGCTGGGCTGATGGTAGTACCCTAAGGGTCACGATGAACCGACGCACGCGATGGGCGCTGGGCGCCTTGGGAGGAATGCTTGGGCTGGCGGCGCTGGGCTGGCTGGCTGCCCGGCCGCAGGCGGTGCGTACTGCGCCCGTGCAGCGCGGCGACATCGTGCAGGCGGTGGTGGTCAGCGGCCGCGTCGAAGCGGTGGCCCGTATCGATGTTGGCGCCGAGGTGACGGCCACCGTGCCCGCTGTGCTGGTGCGGGAGGGCGAGGCGGTGCGCGCGGGGCAGCCGCTGGTGCTGCTGGCCGACGACGAGGCGCGGGCCGCGGTGGCGCAGGCGCGGTAGGCCCAGGCCGAAGCGGCGTTGGCGCTGGCGCAGGCCCGGCTGCAGCGGCTGCGCATCGTCAGCCCGGTCGACGGGGGGTGATCGAGCGCCCGGTCGAGCCCGGCACGCTGGCCCAGCCCGGCCGCGTGCTGCTAACGCTGGCCGCTGGAGGGCCGCTGCGCGTGCAGGCGGCGGTGGACGAAAAGCACGTGCGACGCCTGGCTGTCGGCCAGCGCGCGCGTGCCGTGGCCGACGCCGACCCCGCGCAGCCGTTTGAGGCGGTGGTGGACTGGATCGCCCCGGCGGCCGTGCGCGATCCGGACGGCCCTGAGCCCTGGGTGCTGGTGCTGCGGGATGGGCGGGCGGTGCGGGTGCCCGTCAAGCTGGGTCTGCGCGGCGTGGGGCAGGTTGAGCTGACCGACGGCGTCAGCGAAGGGGCCCTGCTGATCCCGCAAACCGAAAAAGCCGGGCACGCGGCGCGTGCCGGCCGTGCCGCCCGGGACGGCGGTGGCCGCCGTGGTGCAACCGCGCGAGCAGCCGCTGCGCCCGGTTGATCAGTGGGAGCGCGTGGCCGTGCTGGCGGCGCGCAGCGACGGGGTGCTGGCGGTCTCGCCGGTGGTCAGCGGCCCCGCGCTGGCGCTGCGCGGCCCAGCCAACCGCAGCGTTGCCCTAATCGGCATGGTGCCCGATGCCTACCGGCGTGTGGTCCGCATGGACGACAAGATGGTACGCGGTCGCTTCGAGGTGGTCGGCAGCGAGGCGCTGATCGGCACCGAGCTGGCGGCTGACCTCGGTCTGGCGGTGGGGGATCGGCTGCGCCTGACCACCGCCGGCGGCCGCAGCGAGACCGTAACCGTAGCCGGTCTGTTCGACGTCGGCAGCCGCGACCTGAACCGGCGTTGGGTGTTCGTGCCGCTGAAGCTGGCGCAAGCCTTGCTCGACGTGCCCGCAGGCGTGACCCAGCTGGAGCTGACGGTGCATGACCTGTTTGGCGCCGATGCCGTGGCCGATGAGCTGCGGGCGCAGACCGGCCTGACCGTGGAAAGCTGGATGCAGACCAACGCGGCGTTGCTGACGGCGTTGTCCAACCAGACCATTTCCAACAACCTGATCCGCAGCTTCGTCGTGGCCATCGTCGCGCTCGGGATCTCCAGCGTGCGGGTGGTCAGCGTGGTGCAAAAGCAGCGCGAAATCGGCATCCTGCGCGCGATGGGGGCGAGCCGGCGCCAGATCATGGCGGTATTTTTGCTGCAGGGCGGCATCGTCGGCCTGATCGGCTCAGCGCTGGGCACGGCGCTGGCCTACGCGCTGCTGGTGGTGTTTTCGCACGTGTTCAAAAATCCTGGCGACGGCAGCCCGCTGTTTCAGGCCGAGCTGGATCCCCAGCTGGTGCTGCAGGCGGCGCTGGTGGCTTGCC
>JANWZF010000235.1 GCA_025054905.1 Tepidimonas sp. | reverse complement strand
GGGCCATGCGCGTTGCTCTGCGGGCCCAGCACCCCGCAGACCATCATCTGCGCCTGTGGAAAGCCGGTGCTCAGCAGGTTCATCAGCGGGATCGTGCCCCCTTGGCCGATGGTGGCGCAGGGCGCGCCGAAGTGCGCCTGGCTGGCCACCTGCAGTGCCTGCTCGAACCACGGCGCGGTGGCCGGCGCGTTCCAGCCGTTGGCCGCGCTGTCGGGCTCGAAGGTCACGCGCGCCTGGTACGGGGCGTTGTCCTCCAGCAGGGTCTTGAGCTGCTGGGCCGCCCGCGCGGCGTCGACCAGCGGCGGCAGGCGCAGGCTGAGCTTGAAGGCGGTGTAGGGCCGCAGCACATTGCCCGCATCGCGCAGCGACGGCATGCCCTCCACCCCGGTGACCGACAGCGTCGGGCGCCAGGTGCGGTTCAGCAGCGCCTCGACGGGATCGGTCGTGGTTGGCAGCGCCGCCACGCTGCTGCCACCGCAGTCGTGGTGCGCCCACGGAAAACGCCGCCACACCGCGTCACCCAGAATGGCCGCAGTGGCGCGCGCCTGCTCGATGCGCTCGACCGGAATCTCGCAGTGCAGCACCGCAGGCAGCAGGCGACCGCTGGCGCTGTCTTCCAGCCGCTCCAGCACGTGGCGCAGGATGCGAAAACTCGACGGCACCACACCCGAAGCATCCCCGGAGTGCACGCCTTCGGTCAGGATGTCCACGCGCAGCACGCCGCTGACCAGTCCGCGCAGGCTGGTGGTCAGCCACAGCTGGTCGTAGTTGCCGGCGCCGCTGTCCAGACAGATCACCAGGCCCACCTCCCCCAGGCGCGGGCGCAGTGCCTCCAGGGTCGGCAGCAGGTCGGGCGAGCCGCTTTCCTCGCCGGTTTCGATCAGGCCCACGATGCGCGGATGGGCCCGCCCCTGCGCCTGCAGCGCTTCGAGGGCCGCCAGCGCGGCAAACACGGCGTAACCGTCATCCGCCCCGCCGCGGCCGTACAGCCGCTCGTCGATCAGGCGCGGCGTCCAAGGGCCCAGGTCACTGCGCCAGCCGCTGAACTCAGGCTGCTTGTCCAGGTGGCCGTAGATCAGCACGGTCTGGCCGCTGGCCGGCGCCGGCGTGCCGTCCGCCCCGGCGCGCGCTGGCACCTCGAACAACAGCGTGGGGGTGCGCGGTGTGCCGTCCGGGCGTTGCAGGCGCACGATCTCCACCGTCAGGCCCGACACCGGCTGGCGTGCCACCCAGTCCGCCGCCTGGCGCAGCACGGTCTCCAGGTGGCCGTGCGTGGCCCAGTCCGGGTCGAACAGCGGCGACTTGGCCGGCACCTCGATGTAGCGCTGCAACGCGGGCAGGATGTCGCGCTGCCAGCGCTGGTCGACACAGGCGCGGGTGGCGTGCGTGTCGAGCACGGGCTGGGCAGGGTCAGGCAAGCGTGCGTCCATGGGCGATGAGCATGGTTGGAAGGGGCATGGGGCCTGGTGCAGGCTTCACGCCGATGCTGGCGGTTCCGCGGCCGGATCGGCCCCCGCAGGCTCCAGCGGGGCGGGCCGCCCGAAATGGTAGCCTTGGAACAGACGGCAGCCCATCGCGCGCAGCACTTCGAACTGCTCGGCCGTTTCCACCCCTTCGGCCACCACCTCCATCTCCAGGCTTTGCGCCAGTTGCAGGATGGTGCGGGCAATCGCCGCATCGTTGGGATCGGTCAGCAGGTCGCGCACGAAGCTGCGGTCGATCTTGAGCTGCGTCAGCGGCAGTCGCTTCAGGTAGCTCAACGACGAGTAGCCGGTGCCGAAATCGTCCAGCGCAAACTGGATGCCCTCGGCGGCCAGCGCCTCCATCTTGGCGATGGTGTCTTCCACATCGTGCAGCAACAGGCTTTCGGTCAGCTCCAGCTTCAGGCGGTGCGGGTCGGCCCCGGCTGCATGCAGAGCCTGCCGCACGCTGGCGACGAAGTCGGGCTGGCGCAACTGGCGCGCGCTCAGGTTGACCGCCAGCGTCCAGCGCGCACGCCGCGGATCACTGGCCCAGCGCGCCAGCACACGGCAGGCCTCGCGCAGCACCCACTGCCCGATCGGCAAGATCAGCCCGGTCTGTTCGGCCACCGGGATGAACTCCGCCGGCGGTACCATGCCGCGCACCGGGTGCGCCCAGCGCAGCAGCGCCTCGTGCCCGCAGACCTGCGCGCGGATGTCGACGATTGGCTGCCCATACAGCGACAGCTCACCATCGCGCAGGCCGTGGCGCAGTTCGCGCTGCAGCGTGGCGCGCTGCACCACCCGTTCCTGCATCGCCGGGTCGAAGAAGCGCACCGCGTTGCGACCGGCAGCCTTGGACTGGTACATGGCCAGGTCCGCCCGACCAAGGATGTCCTCGACCGTGTCGGACTGACCGCGAAACAGCGTGATGCCAATGCTGGGGGTGGCCTGCAGATCGTGCCCCTCGATGACCGCCGGCCGCTCCAGCGCCTGACGCAGCTTCTCGGCCACATGCTGGGCGCGCCAGGCGGCCTGCTCTTCGTCGGCGTGCAGGTCTTCCAGCAACACGACGAACTCGTCGCCCCCGAGCCGCGCCACGGTATCCTCAGCCCGCACGGCCTCGCGCAGGCGTTGTGCCATCTCGCGCAGCAGCGCATCACCGGCCGCATGGCCGTAG
>JANWZF010000232.1 GCA_025054905.1 Tepidimonas sp. | reverse complement strand
TGGTCACGCTGGAATTCAGCCAGGCGCTGCGCGTCGTAGCGTTCGCGTTGGCCGATCGTGACCGCTTGGGCGGTGCCGGTCTTGCCCCCACTGCGGTACGGGGCTCCGGCAAAGACGCGCGCGGCCGTGCCCTCGGTGGTGACGGCCACCATCGCATCCAGCACGGCGCGCAGGTTTTCGGGGCGGTAGCCCAGCGCGCGCGGCGCGGCAGCCGGCAGCGCCACCGGGGCAGCGGCGGTGGCGGGGCGGCTGGCCAGCGCCAGATGCGGCGTGACGCGCTGGCCACCGTTGGTCAGCGCCGCCAGCGCCGTGGCCAGCTGCAGCATCGTGAAGCTGTTGTAGCCCTGGCCGATGCCCAGGGAGATCGTTTCGCCCGGGTGCCAGCGTTGCTGCTCCGGCTTGCGGTAGGTGGCCCGCTTCCAGGCGGGGCTGGGCAGCACGCCGCGCACTTCACCGGGTAGGTCGATGCCGGTCAACTGCCCAAAGCCCAGCGGCGCCATGAAATCGTGGATGGCTTGCACGCCCATGTCGTGCGCCAGCGTGTAGTAGTACACGTTGCTGGACAGCGCGATGCTGCGACGCAGATCAACCATGCCCAACGCATGCTCGCCGTGGCTGCGGAAGCGGTGGTTGCCCAGCATCCAGTAGCCGGGGTCCAGAACGGTGGTCTGGGGTGTGCGCAAGCCTAGCTCCAGCGCCGCCAGCGCCATGAAGGGCTTGTAAGTCGAGCCGGGCGGATAGGTGCCGCGCAGCGCCCGATTCAGCAGCGGGCGTTCGATCGATTCGTTGAGGGCACGCCAGTTGTCCGCGTCGATGCCATCGACGAACAGATTGGGGTCGAACGTCGGCATGCTGACCAGCGCCAGCACTTGACCGTTGCGCGGATCCAGCGCCACCAGGGCACCGCGCCGCGGCCCGTACAGCCGCTCGATCAGGTGCTGCAGGCGGATGTCCAGCGTCAGCTGCACGTCGTCGCCAGCCTGTGGCGGGGTGATGTCCAGGCGGCGCACCGCGCGCCCGGTGGCCGTGGTTTCCAGCCGCTCCAGGCCGGTGCGGCCGTGCAGCCGCTCCTCCTGGGCCGCCTCGACACCGAGCTTGCCGATGTGCGTGCTGCCGCGGTAGTTGGCCAGGCGCTCTTCGGGCCAGTCTTCCATCAGCGTGCGGTCGCGCTCGCTGATGCGACCGATGTAGCCGATGGCGTGTGCGGCGGTTTCCCCGAGCGGGTAGCGGCGCAGCCGGCGCGCCTGGATGTCCACCCCCGGCAGCTGCCACAGCTGCGCAGCCACGCGCGCCATCTCGCGCTCGCTCAGGCGGGCCTTCAGCGGCAGCGGATCGTGGCGCTTGGACTCGGCGCGCAGGCGCCGAAAGCGCTGCAGGTCACGTGGCGTCAACTCGACCAGCTCGGCCAGCCGCTGCAGCGTGCCCTCCAGGTCGGGGGTGCGTCCGGGCGTGATCTCCAGGGCGTAGACAGGCAGGTCATCGGCCAGCACCAGCCCGTGGCGGTCCAGGATGCGCCCGCGCGGGGGCACCAGCGGTACCACCGCGGTGCGGTTGCCTTCGGCCTGGGCGGCGTAGCGCTCGTGATGCAGCACCTGCAGCACCCAGGCGCGCGCGCCCAGCAGCGCCAGCAGGCCCAAGGCCAGCGCCAGCGCCACCCAGGCGCGGCGGCGCTGCTGGGCGATGCGTTGATCCACCTGAGCGTGCAAGGGCATGGTGCTGGCCGCGCTACAGCGGGCGGGTCTCGTCGGGATCGGGGGGGCGCCGCTGCGGTGCCAACAGGGCGCGCGTGGCCAGCGGCCAGGCCGACGCGGTCAGCAGCGGGCTGACCAACCAGGCCCACGGGGGGACACCGTCACCGGCCAGCCAGCGCACCAGCGCCTGCAACCCCACCGTCAGCGCAAACAGCGGCAGCACGTGCAGCACCTGGCCGCGCTGGTCAAACCACAGCACGCGCCGGTGCAGCGACACGGCGCCGTAGCCCATCACCGCGTAAGCCAACGCGTGCTGCCCCAGCAGGCTGCCGTAGGCCACGTCGATCACCAGACCGGCGACGAAGGCCACCCCGACGCCGATGCGGCGCGGCTGGTGCACGATCCAAAACGCCAGCACCAGGGCCAGCCAATCGGGCAGCCACACGGTGGGTCCGGCCAACTGCCCCTGCACGATCATCGCGGTCGCGGCCCCCCCAAGCGTGCCCCAGACGAACGCCGGATTGGCCGGCAGCAGCAGTGCCTCGCCGCGCGGCAGGATCATCGCTGCACCTCCGGCGCGCGCGCCGTCTCGTCCGGGCGCTGCAGCACCAGCACGTGCAGCGCATCGCGCACGCGTGCCAGCGGTCGCGCCTCGACCAGCGCAAAGCCGCTGCCCTGGGGTTCCACCCGCACCACCTGCGCCACCGGCAGGCCGGGTGGGTAGACGCCATCGATGCCGCTGGTCACCAGGGTATCGCCGACGGCGGTGGCGGTGCCCAGTGGTACGAAGCGCAGGGTCAGCAGCGGCTCGTCGGCGTCGCCGGTGCCGAAGGCCAGATGGCGTTCGCCGGTGCGCGTGTTGAGCACCGGCACGGCCAGCTGACGGTGCACCAGCAACGTGACTTCGCTGGTCCATGGCAGGGTGCGCGTGACCTGGCCGAGCACGCCCTGGCCGTCCAGCACCACGGCGCCCGGCTGCAGGCCGTGCGTCCGGCCACGGTCGATCACCAGCGCCGGGCGGTAGGGGTCGGGCAGGGCGTGCAGCACCTCGGCCGCCTGGGCCTGCGGCCAGACGCGCTGGCGCAGGCCCAGCAGGGCGCGCAGTTCGCGGTTTTCCTGCGCCAGGTGCTCGACCAGCCCGGCGCGGTCGGCCTGCTCGGCCAGGGCCAGGCGGGCTTCTTCGGCCTCGCGGCGGGCACGGTGCACGTCCACCGCGTGCGCCGCCAGCCACTGCACCCCATGCACCGGCTGCAGCGCCAGCCACTGCAGCGGGTGCAGCACGGTGGCGATGGCCTGGCGCAGCGGGGGCGTCAGGCGCAGCCGCGCATCCAGCACCATCAGCAGCACCGCCAGCGCGGCCAGCACGATCAGCTTGGTCAGCGCCGGGGTGCCTTGCCGGAAGAACGGCGGCGGAGTGGGGTCGAGCGTGCCGGGCGGCATCGGGCGTCAGCCTAGCACCGGGGCAGGGCGCAGCGCCGGCGTCTGCAGCTCACTCGCTGGTGAAGATGCCCTGCCCGAGGCGGTCCATCTGCTCCAGCGCCATGCCGCAGCCGCGCACCACGCAGGTCAGGGGATCTTCGGCCACGAACACCGGCAGCCCGGTTTCTTCGTTGAGCAGCCGGTCCAGGTCGCGCAGCAGGGCGCCGCCGCCGGTCAGCATCATGCCGCGGTCGGCGATGTCGGCGCCCAGCTCCGGCGGGGTGTTTTCCAGCGCGATCTTGACTGCGCTGACGATCTGGTTGATCGGCTCGGTCAGCGCCTCCAGCACCTCGTTGGAGCTGATCGTGAAGCTGCGCGGCACGCCCTCGGAGAGGTTGCGGCCCTTGACCTCCATCTCGCGCACCTCCGAGCCGGGAAACGCGCTGCCGATGGTCTTTTTGATCAGTTCGGCGGTGGGCTCGCCGATCAGCATGCCGTAGTTGCGGCGGATGTAGTTGATGATGGCCTCATCGAACTTGTCGCCGCCGACGCGCACGCTGCCCTTGTAGACCATGCCGCCCAGGCTGATGACGCCGACTTCGGTGGTGCCGCCGCCGATGTCCACCACCATCGAGCCTGAGGCATCGGCCACGGGCAGGCCGGCGCCGATCGCCGCGGCCATGGG
>JANWZF010000163.1 GCA_025054905.1 Tepidimonas sp. | reverse complement strand
TCGGACAAGGCGTCGATGGAGATACCGTCGAGCCATGCGGGGGTGGTGCGGGAGCTGAAGGTCAAGCTGGGGGACAAGGTCTCGGAAGGTACGGTGGTGGCGCTGCTGGACAGCGAGGAAGCGGCAGAGCCGGCGCCGGTGGGTGCGCCGGCTGCGGAGGCTGCGCAGGCGGCTGGACCGCAGGTGGGGGCTGCGCCGGCCACGCCTGGTGCGCCGGTTGCACCGGCGGCCGCGGCGGCGCTGGCCTCGGCTGGGACCACCCCGGCTGTTTCGCTGCGGCCGGGGCAGCCCCACGACCCCACGCGGGCGCCGGTGGGCTTGCCTCATGCCTCGCCGACCGTGCGCCGCTATGCCCGCGAGCTGGGCGTGCCGTTGGCGGAGGTGCGCGGCAGCGGCCCCAAGGGGCGCATCACGCTGCAGGATGTGCAGGCGTTCACGCGCGCGGTGATGGCGGGCGAGCAGCAAACCGAAGCACAGCGCGCCAAGGCGCCGCAGACCGCTGCGGGCAGTGAGGGCGCCGCGCTGGGCTTGCTGCCGTGGCCGAAGGTCGACTTTGCCAAGTTTGGCCCGATCGAGCGCCAGGAGCTCAGCCGCATCAAGAAAATCAGCGGCGCCAACCTGATGCGCAACGCCGTGATGATCCCGGCGGTGACCAACCACGACGATGCCGACGTCACCGAGCTGGAGGCGTTTCGCCTGCAGCTGAACAAGGAGCACGAAAAGGCGGGCATCAAGGTCACGATGCTGGCCTTCCTGATCAAGGCGTGCGTGGCGGCGCTGCAGAAGTTTCCGGAGTTCAACAGCTCGCTGGACATGGACGGTGGCGGCGAGGCGCTGATCTTGAAGCGCTACTGGCACATCGGATTTGCCGCCGATACGCCGCAGGGGCTGGTGGTGCCCGTGATCAGGGACGCTGACCGCAAGGGCATCCTGCAGATCAGCCAGGAAACCGCGGAGCTGGCGCGCAAGGCGCGCGAAGGCAAGCTCAGTCCGGCGGACATGAGCGGGGCCACCTTCACGATTTCCAGTCTCGGGGGCATCGGGGGGCGCTATTTCACACCGATCATCAACGCGCCGGAGGTCGCCATCCTGGGCGTTTGCAAGGCACGCTGGGAGCCGGTGTGGAACGGCCAGGAGTTTGTGCCGAGGTTGATGTTGCCGCTGTCGCTGACCTGGGATCACCGCGTCATCGACGGGGCGGCCGCAGCCCGCTTCAACGCCTACCTGGGCCAGCTGCTGGCGGATTTCCGCCGCATCCTGCTGTGAGAGAGGGGCACACGGATGGCAACGATTGAACTGAAGGTCCCCGACATTGGGGACTTCAAGGATGTGGCGGTGATCGAGGTGCTGGTGCAGCCTGGGCAGCGGGTGCAGCGGGATCAGTCGCTGATCACGGTGGAGTCGGACAAGGCGTCGATGGAGATACCGTCGAGCCATGCTGGGGTGGTGCGGGAGCTGAAGGTCAAGCTGGGGGACAAGGTCTCGGAAGGTACGGTGGTGGCGCTGCTGGACAGCGAGGAAGCGGGTGAGCCAGCGCCGGTGAGCGCGCCGGCTGCGGCGGTGCCTGGGCCCCAGGTGCAGGCTGCGCCGGCCACGCCTGCAGCGCCGGCTGCC